>JBIPNX010000030.1:0-11209 GCA_044378145.1 Flavobacteriales bacterium
GAAGACATTGCTACCTTCCCACAAACTTCTATGATTTATTTAGAAGACCTTCAGTTAGGTACAATGAACAACCTGAGGGAGAATAACACGTACAGCTTTACAGCCAATGTAAACGACAACGCAGACCGTTTTATGCTACACTTCCAACCGGGCTTACAAGCCGAGGTTGCAGACCAGGATTGCGACAATGCAGGCTCTATAGAGTTAACACAACCTGCACCAACCATTTGGTCTACTTACGAAGTGCGTGGTAACGATAACAACGTATATGCCCAAGGCACAAACTATACAGGCTCTTTAACTGTAAGCAACCTGCCTGCACAAGAGTATGTTGTTACTGTTACACACTCTAGTGGCTACACTGCTCAGGAGTATATTACTGTAAATGGCAACAGCCCTGTTAATGCCACTATCAATGCATCGGCTACTAACGTAATGGTAGACGAGATGGTAAGCTTAACCGGAACAGCTACCGATGCCACTGAGTACGTTTGGAACTTTGGCGATGGTAACACCCAAAGCGGTTCATCAACTGTTGTTCACGCATACGATGCAGAAGGTGTTTACACTGTAAGCATGACAGCCTCTAACAGCACCTGTAACGATGTGGCAAGTAAAGTAATTAACGTAACCAAAGCCACTACTGGCATTAACGGTACCGAGGCAAACAACGTTAAGATTTACGGCCAGGGCGAACGTGTTGTAATAGAGTTTAACAACTGGGGAGGCAACAAAGCCGACATATTTATGTACAACGCCCTTGGACAACGCGTAGAAAGCCTGACAGGAGTATCAACCCTGAAAGGACGCCAGGATTTATACATTGCCGATATTATACCGGGCACCTACTTTATACAAGTAGTGAGCGATGGTAAAATACAAGGCAAAAAAGTATTGTTAGGAAAGAACTAAATTTCTAAGAGATACTTCAAAGCAAAGCCCCCTGACATTTAATGTCAGGGGGCTTTCTTTTGTGGCAAAGCTGCTGTAATTAATATACTGTTGTAATGCTTGCTCTTTCAATACAGTTATATTACTTATTGCGTTACCGGGAGTATAGGCCAAAAAAATCTCCCGACAAGCTGCCGGGAGATTCTATTAAATACTGAAGTGCTTTAATTAAGAAATCTTGTTGAACATCTCAACAAACTTCATCATAGAGCCAATGTTGCTTACTTTAATTTTACCCATCATAACGGCCATTTGGGCGTTAGTACGGCCAAGTTCAGTATCGACATAGGTTTGGTCGGTAGTTTTAACTACGCATTTAGGTTCGCCGTGTAAGCCATCTTGAACGGTGCAAGCGCCATCGTGAACGCGAACAGTAAAGTGGCCACCATGTGGTCCTTCAAGTTCAAAATGATAAAGAATGTCAACGCCTACGCCTGCACCGGCTTTTAAGCGTTCAGGTAACGAGCGGATAATTTCTGCCGCGGTTGGTAGTGTACTCATTGTTAATGTGTTAGTTGTTGATGTATTAAGGTTGGTGTTATTACTAGATTCGTTAAGGGCGCCGTTGGCTTGCGCTACCGGCTGTGGGGCAGGAGCAGGGGCTGCTTCAACCTTAGCCTTTGGGGCCGGAGGGTTTTTGTAAGCAGAGTCGTACTGCACCTGGTCGAACATTATTTTGGCAATAATCTCCAGCATAATTTCCGATGTGCCACCTACAATAGTGCCTACACGAGCGTCGCGGTACATGCGGGCAATTTCATACTCTTCCATAAAGCCGTAACCGCCAAAGCACTGCAGGCAAACATCGGCCGCTTTTTTGCCTAGCTCTGTAGAAAGTAATTTCAACATAGAGCATTCTTTAACGGCAAACTCGCCCTGGCTATATAACCACGATGTATGGTGCGATAATTGGCGCACAGCTTCAATTTCCGAAGCTAACTCAGCCAAACGGTGACGCAGTACCTGAAACTTGCTAAGCTTGCGGCCAAAGGCCTCGCGCTCGGTCATGTATTTCATGGCAGCATCAAGGGCATATTGCGCACCTTCGGTAGCGGTAATACCTGTAACCAGGCGCTCCAGCTGAAAGCTATCCATTATATAATAAAAGCCCATGTTCTCTTCACCCACAAGGTTAGAAACAGGCACTTTTACGTTGTCAAAAGCAATCTCTCCTGTATCAGACGAGTGCCAGCCTATTTTCTTAAGTTGAGATGATGTAAAGCCCGGAGTACCCACCTCAACCACAATAAGGCTGATGCCACCGGCACCGGCAGATGTATCGGTTTTACAGGCCACGGTTATAAAGTCGCAAAACACACCGTTGGTAATAAAGGTTTTACTACCGTTGATGATGTAGTGGTCGCCCTCGCGAACGGCTGTGGTGCGTATGTTAGCCACGTCAGACCCTGCAAAAGGCTCCGTGATGCCCAACGCGCCCCATTTAGTGCCATCTATAGCACCGGGTAAAATACGTTGCTTAAGCTCCTCGCTGCCTACCTTCATTAAGTGGGCAGTACTCATGTATTGGTGAACGCCAATAGCGGCAGCATAGCCACCCATACCGGCGCGGGCAATCTCTTCAAGGTATATTACAGAGTAAAAGAAATCCTGGTTAGTTCCACCATACGCCTCGTCGTGGTTAATGCCTAAAAAGCCAAGGTCGCCCATGCGTTTCCATACCTCTTTGGGTATACGCTCGTCGGCCTCCCATTTTGCGGCTTGCGGCCTTACTTCAGTTTCAATGTACTGGCGGACTGTTTGGCGAAATATTTCGTGGTCCTGATTAAAATAGGGAGATTTCATTTTTCTTTAGAAATACTAATTGTAAATATGAAGTACCTGTCCAGACAGGTCTGTTTGATACTGAACCATGCCCATAGTGGCCGGGCCGTTAAGCACTGTACCACCGTTTAGGCTGAATTTAGAGCCGCAGCAAGGGTCTTCTGTTGCCTGGTCGGCTTGTACAACGTTAAGCGTTACACAGCTGCCGTAAGCCTCAAAAGTGCAGTTACGGTCAAAGGCATAATACTCATCTATACTGCTGTGGTAAACTATAATGCCCTTAGAGCCGCCACTAACATACACCCAACCACCAATGGGTAACAGGTTGGCGTTGCTGGGCTCGTTTAGGCTCAGGTAAATATTAACAGGCACATAGGGAATGGGGCCTTGCTGGTTTTCGTCGCACGCAGGCAACATTAAACCACACAAAAGCGTTAAAAGCACAAATATTAACTTAATACGGGGCATATAAAATGGCCTGAAAGTTGCAAAGCTACTCAATAAATATGTTATTTGCCACATGCGCACCATATTAACAATATCACTGCTGTTTTGTTGTGTTTTGGCCAAGGCCCAAAACACAACCCCTGCATTGCCACCCACTGCCAACGGCCAAAAGGAGAAGGAATGGAAAAAGAAGAAGGACAAGATGGTTAAGCAGCAAGACAAAGACGTTGCCAAGGCCAAAAAAGACCTTATGCGCATACAGGATAAAGACACCCGCAAGCGCATGAAACAAACCAAGCGCAAGGCTAAGAAATTCAATAGCCAAAAGCATAAGAATGATAAGTAGGTTTAAGTTTGTCAAATCACTACAGCGTGTAGCTCGATAACCCGTTTTCGCGGATTCATAACTCTCCCCATCCCCTCTCTTAATCTTAAGAGAGGGGTGGCTATCCACCACAGCAAATACAAAGAACTTAACTTACCATAGCCGGAGAGTTAATACAAACACCTTAACCCCAACAATTTTTACTGTCAGGGTTAGGGAGTAAAGTATAATACGGTAGGCCCTACTTACAGAGCTTTATTCAAAGATGATTTCGGTTTACTTAACTATTTCTTCAAATGGTAATTTTCATTGTAAATGATAATTGCATCACTACGTAGTGGTTAGTTTTTGTTTTTTATCATAACCGTGATAAAGGCGGTGCCAAGTATGTTATTCGAATAACGGGTACAAAATTACAATAACTTGAAAGATAAGTCAAGTTAAATAATATAAAATATTTATATGTGATTGATTTGGTGAATTTTAATTTACCACCACCCTTTTATACCCTGTTTTACCTTCAGCAAACACAACTTTAGCCACATACAAACCTTGCGCTATAGAGCCTATGTTTACAGTGTTTCCCGCAGGTGTAGCGCTCAATACATTTTGCCCCAGAATATCAATAAGCTCAATGCTTTTAACGGCGGTTTTACTTTGTATAGTTAGTGTGCCGTTGGTTGTTGGGTTGGGGTAAACCTTAAAATTAAGATCTAAGCTTTCGTCAATACCAACAGTAAAAGGACAATAACCCGTACGGTCTATTGTAATAGAATCATCTTTATAATAGCGCAGGCAATCGAAGTAATTAATGTCAAAAGAACAACCATCTGGCGGTACTATAAACCCGTCCAACTTTCCAATCTTTTCATAATATTTACCGTAAAGTATATCGTAAGGATGGGGAGTATAAACCTCATCAAACTCTACCCAACGCAGCGGAATATTTTCAATTGTATCAATCCCTTTAGCTATTACTTTATTATAATATTCGTCGCAAGGCCAGTAGATATTAGATACAAGCATGCTATCTCCAACTTCAAGGCTAAAATCTACCAGTTTGGTAAAGTACCCATACGCCCTGCTATAACAGTAAATTGATGTTGAATCGGAATAGAAATAATATGAATAATATGTAGCATTCGCGGGTGTATCATCATGCTCATAGTATCGTATTCTTTTTGCGTTTATCCCATTTATAACAGTATCTCCATCGTATTTAAATATTTGGTTGTATGTAACATCAGGGTACCAATAATTTACATAACGTGAATGCCACTCAGCACCAGCGGGCGCAAATAGTTGTGCATTAGAATATATTCCGATTAAAAGAAAAAAAGCAAGTATCAGTTTCTTCATAAGCAAATATAACTTATTCAATTAAAATCTTCTTATACCCAACTTTACCATCAGCAAACACAACTTTAGCTACATACATACCTTGTGCTACAGAGCCTGTGTTTACAGTATTTCCAGTAAGCGTAGTGCTTAATACAATTTGGCCAAGCATATCAATCAGCTCTATACTTTTAACTGTTGCTTTACTTTGTATGGTAAGTGTACCGTTGGTTGTTGGGTTAGGGTAGAGGCTGAATTCAACTACAGGGTTTTCATTCACACCGGTTAAAAGGCAAACTGAGGTATTGTCAACGGTATCAACATTGTCCCAATAGCGGCGGTTGCAATCTATATAATCAGCATCGGCAATGCAGCCCAGTTCAGGGGCAAAGAAACCATCAGCACGGCCCAGTTTTTCGTAGTATTTTCCAATCAGGTATTCGGGGAAACCGTTGCCATACATATACTCGTAGTTTACCCAACGGTAGCTGGTTCCGTTAATAACATCGGCGCCCTTGCCTATAACTTTATGCCAGTTGCCACTGGTATCGGTAGCGCACGATGCATCTACATTCCAGATAAACAGGCTGTCGCCAACATTCATGGTGTAGTCAAACAGCTTGGTAAAATCGTTATGTGCAAAGCTGTAGCAATAGATAGCATCTGCTGTAGAGTAGAAATAATAAGCCGGCAGGTAATACGATGCAAAAGTTGAGCGTGTGATTTTTTGCGCGGTTATGCCATTGATTACTGTATCGGCCACATAGCTATACGTAACTGCGTATTTACCGCTGGTCCATGGTTTGTTTAGGCGGTAGTTCCACTCGGCACCTGCGGGCGAAAATATTTGTGCGTTAGCTGCAAAACCTATAAAGATTAACGCTGCAAGTAAAAACTTTTTCATGGTACTGAATATTGGTTTAGTACGAATTTATCACTGATAAACTAAAGATAAAAGCCTCATCGGCAGATTATCCCTTAAGCGGTATTGATTTTCACTTTTCGATACTTTTAGCATAAGAGATAATTCTCCCTTTAAATAAAGGGAGTACCTCTGACCTTGGTCAGAGGGGAGGGATTTTTAGGCATTGAATATATTACTATCACTAACTACTACAAACTACTTTTCAATCTCTTTCAAAAACACATCGGTAGCCTCATCAAGCATATCAAACACCCTTTGAAACTGCATAGGGCCGCCATAGTAAGGGTCGGGCACCGATACATTTTCGTTACCCTCAACCAGGTTCATAATCATGCGCACACGGCCGCGTTCCTCATCATCACGTGCCAGCGACAGGATATCCTCGTAGTTAGAGCTGTCCATTGCAAAAATGTAGTCAAACTCCTGAAAGTCGCTATGGTGGAAAGGCCTTGCGCGCAAATCTGAAATATCAATGCCCCGTTCTTTCAGGTTTTGAATAGCGCGGCGGTCGGGTGCTTCGCCCTCGTGCCACTGCGATGTTCCTGCCGAATCGGTCTCTATAAGTAAGCCCTGTGTTTGTGCCTTGTGGCGCAAAATACCCTCGGCCATGGGGCTGCGGCAAATGTTGCCTAAACAAACCATTAATACACGTATTTTTTGCTGTGCCATAGGGCAAAGATAATTGATTATATTTGGTGCATATTCTATTTTGTATGAGTCGATTGTTTTCGCCAAAACAGTATCTACTGTTGTTTTTTGTGTTGTTTTTTAACGCTGCTTTCGGGCAAATTTTTATTAACGAGGGAAGCAACCGCAACTACTCTACCATTGCCGATGAAGACGGCGAATTTAAAGACTGGGTAGAGCTTTACAACCCGCGTGCCGATACCATTAGTTTATACAATTACTCTATTAGCGATGATACCGATAACCCTACCAAGTGGGTTTTTCCTAACATCAAACTTGCCCCCGGCGAATACCGCACCGTGTTTTGCAGTAGCAAAGACCGTAAGCCTGTTACAGGGTTTACTAATGTGCTAAACACCGGCACGTTTAACGCTGTTATTGGCTGGAATACGCATACGGTTACTACGCCCATAATTTGGGATGGTGTGTCTAACCTTGTTATAAATACCTGCTCATACAGTTCTACAGGCTATACGTCTAACTCAGAATTTAAGATGAGTGTTACGCCTTTTGTTTCCAGCGTGTATGCGTATGAAGATGGCAGCACCAATGCCTGTTTTTCATCGTACGGAACACCATCTAACCTTAGGCCTAACATGAAAATTAATGGGCATGTGGTGGGTACCGGCAACCAGCAAAACTGCAATACCTGCTACCCCGCGCCATACGGTAACTGGTATTGGGGTGCGCGTAACGAGATGTTGATTCTTGCATCGGAACTTACCGCAGCAGGCGTTACTCCCGGGCCTATAAACACCATTGCATTTAACGTTGTGGGTACCGACCCTAACACCATTTACGATTACATTGATTTTAACCTGCAGCTTACTACTATTAACTCGCTAAGCTCGCAATTTATTCCTCAAAGTTCTCTAAACAACCAGCATACAAACTTTAGCCTGTCAGGCAACGGCGAAACGGTTTACCTGTATTCTCCAAATCAAACGCTTATAAGCCAACTGGATATTAATTGCGTAAACTTAGACAACAGCACAGGCTGTTTCCCCGACTCGGTGCAGAACATTGTATTGTTTAATACAGCCACCCCTAATGCTACCAATAACAACTCTGCTGCATATACCGATTATTTGCTGCCGCCGGTAATCTCAGTGCCATCGGGCTTTTATAGCAACCCAATTACGGTTACGCTTGTAAACCCAAACCCTGTTGGGCTTCAATCACAAATATACTTTACACTAGACGGTAGCGACCCTTCCACATCATCAACATTATACCAGGGCTTTCCATTGACAATAACATCAACCAAGGTGCTAAAAGCCCGTGTTTTTGCTAACGGCCATTTGCCCAGCCCGCAAAAAGTAAATTCATACTTTTTTGGTGTAAGCCATGTAACTCCTATTATATCTGTAATTACAGATAATAACAACCTATATGGGCCAACCGGTATTTTTGATAATTGGGCCGAAGACTGGCAGCGCCCTGCCTATGTTGAGTATTTTGATTCAACAGCGTCTCATGCTATTGTATTTACCCAAAACGCAGGTATGCAAATTGATGGCGGATGGGGCGGCAGCCGTTACCAGCCACAACACTCTTTCAGGTTAGAATTAGCCAATGGTGTATTAGGAGATGGCAGCATAAATTATGAAGTAATACCCGGCAGGCCTAACCGTACTAAATACAGCAATTTTTATTTACGTAACGGCAGTAATCAGTACTTAACGTTGCCTTACAAAGATGCATCGCAGGTTAAAATGATGTGCGATGAAACCAACTGCTACTATACTGCATGGAGACCTGTATCGGTTTATATAAACGGCGGGTATTTTGGATTGTATGAGTTGAGAGAGAAAATTGATGATGAATATTTTAAGGTGCACGAAGATGCTGATAGTTGTGATATTCTTTCGGTAAGCGCTTTTTATGGCGGGGTACTGCGTAGTGTATTAGGCTGCGTACCCGATACTTTTTACAACAACACAAACTCATTAAACAGCCTTAATGTTGCCGATACAGCCTGGTGGACAAAGGCTGATAAGTACATAGATATGCAATACTATGTTGATTACATTATTAGCGAAAGCTGGATGGGCAATACCGACTGGCCACAGAATAATATTAAGATTTACCGTTCAGAAAAAACAAACCGAAGGTGGCGGTTTTGCACCATTGACTTAGAGTTAACAATGTCGCCAAACGGATGGACAGATTGCTTTAGCGATCATATAGATTACATGTTGAATCAAGATCCTAATAACCCTTATATAGGCCCGTGGCTGCGTGGTATACAAAACGGCAGGTTTAAAAATTACTTTATAAACCGCTTTGCCGATGTGATGAATACCGCTTACCTAAACTCGCGCTTGCAGGCGGTAGAAAATTATTTTTATACCCAAACGGTAACAGAAATGCCTAAGGAATATGAGCGTTGGGGCGACCCTAACAACGTGCCGGGCCAAATGAATGATTTCCAGAATAACCATGCTACGTTTAGTTCGCAGCTGTTGCAGCGCACCCCTGTTGTGCGTGAGAATATTCTGTCAAACTTTGATTTACCCAATACCGTAAACCTAACCTTGAATGTACACCCTGCCGGTGCAGGTAAAATACACATAAGCACTATTGAGCCTACTACCTATCCGTGGAATGGTATTTACTTTAATGGTGTGCCCATTAAAATTGAAGCCATTGCCAACGAAGGCTGGGTTTTTAACCATTGGGAAGACAACAGCTTAATAGCAGATACAATGCTCGCTGTTTATAACGACACACTGGATATATCGGTAACTAATTTTGATGCCTATTTTGTTATTGATACTACTACCGGTATAAACAACCAGGCGGCAAAGCTTTCTAACTTTACACTGTATCCTAACCCGGCAAAATCTACGCTAATGCTGCGCTATAACGGTACTACGCCTTACGCTAATTTATCGTTGCAAATTGCAGATTTAACAGGGCGTAATATTCTACAGCAAAATATGGTAAATGCTGCAACCAATACTACGGTTGATATTAGTTCGCTAGCCGGAGGTGTGTATGTTTTAAGGTTGTACAACGGCTCTGAAAATATCCAGCAATTCCGCTTTGTAAAACTGGCAGAATAAGCAAGGTTTTTTATAACGAAAAAGGGGAAACACTGTTAAGTATTTCCCCTTTTTATTTTACCGGAAACTAATTATAAATTCATCAACCTAAAGCCCTGTGCCCAGCGGTTTTGAGCAAAGCCCGGAATACACCAAAGTATACATAGCGCTTCTACAGCACGTCCTGCATTGGCCTTGCCGCTGTCTTCTACTTCAAAACCAAATTGGTCGAGTATTGCGCTTACTTCTTTTCTGGCCTCATCGTTATTGCCACAAATAAACATGGTTGCCTTTTGAGGGAAAGGCGGGTTAACCATCAGATGGCTGCCAATAGAGTTAAATGCTTTTACAAAATTGGCATCAGGGGCTGCTTCCTGCAGTAATTCGATTAGCGATTTATCGGTAGTAAAATAATTCAGCACACCGTTTACCGGGGGTTTGGTTTCGTCAATAGGGTTGGTAGTGTCTATTACCGTTTTGCCTGCAAGGTTTGCAATGCCAGCGCTATTTAGCACCGAGGTTGCAGCATGGCCTTTAACGGCAACAACAACTATATCGCCAAACTTAGCGGCATCTTCAAAGCTGCCAATTTGGGCAGCAGAGTTTTTGCTCACCCAATCGTCAAGCTTAGCAGGGTTGGTAGTGCCTACCATTACATTATACCCGTGTTTTATAAAGCCTGCGCCCAGTGCCTTAGCTACCGCGCCCGATCCTAATATTCCTATGTTTTTGCTCATGTTGTTTTAGTTTAATTTGAAGAAATAAAATTAAGGCAGAATAACCTATGTTTGTGTTAATTGTTTTTTGATGAAAAGAATTACTGTTTTTTGCGGCTCAAATTATGGCAATAACCCTGCCTATGCCAAGGCAGCCGAAGAGCTAGCCGCACTTATGGTGCAAAATAATATTGGCCTGGTATATGGCGGTGGTAACATTGGCCTCATGGGCCATATAGCCGACGAGGTTATGCGCCTGGGTGGCGAGGCAATTGGTGTTATTCCACGCAAGCTTATGGAACGTGAAGTAGGCCACCTGGGGTTAACCAAAATACACATTGTAGAAACCATGCACGAGCGTAAAGCCCTTATGGCCGACTTATGCGATGGCTTTATAGCCATGCCCGGAGGCATTGGCACCCTGGAAGAAATAATAGAGGTATTTACCTGGCTACAGTTGGAGTACCACCATAAACCCTGCGCCCTGTTGAATGTAGACGGATATTACGACAGGCTTAGCGAGTTTTTAGACTTTATGGTGACCAGCAATTTTTTAAACGGCCAAACCAGGGCCAATATGCTTATTGATAAAACTGCCGGAGGATTGCTAAGCCAAATGCAGGCTTTCTTTACTGCAACTACTAGTGTGTAGCATAATCTCATCGTCGCAAAATACTAGCACCTATCACCTAAATGATTACCTTTGCGCCTTTAATATAGCTAATGGCATTTAGTTTTGACCACCTTTTAACCGTAGACGGGCTTATACGCTTACTCACACTCTCTGTTTTAGAGATTGTGTTGGGTATAGACAATATTATCTTTATTTCCATTATAGCAGGTAAGCTACCGCGTGCGCAACAAGGTACTGCCCGTATGTGGGGCTTAAGCCTTGCGCTGATAATGCGTATTATCCTGCTTTCTACCATTTCGTTTATTGCCAGTATGACGGAATCCCTGTTTAATATTGGCGACTTTGGTGTTACCGGCA
>JBIPNX010000366.1:0-3045 GCA_044378145.1 Flavobacteriales bacterium
TATAGCCTCGCTTTAAAGCGGGGCTTTTTTATGCTTAGTAGCTGGCTTAGAGGGTTTGAATAAGACTGTGCTGCTTTCCATGTTATATACAGATCCAGAAACAACCCCAATTCATTATAACTGGTAGGACGTAGGTTTAAACCGATAACTCATAACCGAACAACCCCATAACTAAAAAGCCCGCCCCGTTTTAAACGGGGCGGGCTTTTTACTATCAGCTAAAAGCTGTAAGCTATTTTCTATAGACTATTCAAATACCACCTTCATTTCTACACGGCGGTTACGTTGGCGGCCGGCAGGGGTATCGTTGGTATCAATAGGTTTAGTTTCGCCAAACCACTCAGGTAACAGGTTGTCTGTTTTCACGCCTTTATCCTGTAGGTATTTTTTAACCGCCAATGAACGGTTTTTAGATAAGGTCATGTTAGATGCATCGTTACCTACGTTATCGGTATGGCCCGATATTTTAAGTTTATAGGTAGGCTTGCTAACCAATAGGTCGGCAAGGCGGTTAAGGCTCTCATAAGAAGTTGTGCGAATAATAGCTTTGCCTGTTTCAAACTCAAGGTTTTGGAAGGCGTAGTCTAATACATCCTGCTCTTTCTTATCAATTTTTGGGCAGCCTTTGTTCTCTGGTAAGCCAGGAGTTTTAGGACATTCGTCGTCTTTATCAAATACGCCATCGCCATCAATATCGCTCCATGGGCAGCCTTTATTTTCAAATGGCCCCGGAGTTTCAGGACATGCATCTTCAACATCTTTAATGCCATCACCGTCTTTGTCAGCATATGGGCAGCCTTTGTTTTCAACATTGCCTTTTACCTCTACGCAAGCATCTTCGTTATCGTAAATGCCGTCACCATCGGTATCAGGGCAGCCGCTGTGTGCTTTGTCGCCTGGTTTTTCAGGGCAAAGGTCGTCAAGGTCGGCAATGCCGTCAAGGTCTTTGTCAGGGCAGCCTTGCAGGTCAATTGGGCCGGCAATATCAGGACAACGGTCATCATTATCACGGGTGCCGTCATCGTCACGGTCTGGGCAACCTTTAAGGTCTTTTTTACCTGCTAAATCCGGACAATCGTCATCTTTGTCAAAGGTACCATCGGCATCGCGGTCTGGGTATGGGCAACCTTTGTTATCAACCGGACCTGCAATATCAGGACAAGAATCGTCAGGGTCGTTTAAGCCATCACCATCGCGGTCAACAATAGCCGGTTTTTTCTCTATTTTCTGGTAAGCATACAAAATAGGTATACGTACACCTGCATGTATATCTATACCATAAGTAAACTTGCTTTGTACAAGTTGGCTTACAATGGTGTTAGAACCTACAATAAATGGCCCAAGGCGAAGTGTAATACCTGAGTAATATTTGCCAAAGCGGTTAATAGTTTGTGGCAGGTATATACCCCACATTTTACCCTCGTAACGGGGCGATAATGTGAAGTTGGTCATCGCGTTGGTTATGGTTTGGTTCTTTTTAGGGTTAAAAGCCATAAACGCGTTAAAGTTTACAAACAGGCGGCGCACAATGGCATAGTCGGCTTGTACGCTAATTGTAGTAGGTAATGTAGCTTTATACGTTGTGGTGTTTGATTGAAAACCAAAAAGATCTTTTAATGTATCATCAAAAGTTTGCATGTTACTAAAATCTAGATTGCCCACCGGCCAATCGTTTACATTAGCAAGAAAGTCGTTGGCTTCAAATTTTTTGTATTTCAAACGACCTATATCTATTACAGATATACCCAGACGTAGTTTGTATTTCTCAGGGTCTGATGGGTCGTTAAGTTCGCCATCGGCAACTTTAGGCCTCCATTCGTAAACTGCTCCAAAGTCAAAGCCAACAGATGGCTTCGCCATAAAATCATAATTTAAAGTGGGGTTATCCCAGTCAAAATTTTCGGCATGGCCGTAACCAAACTGAGCATTAAAAAGAGACATGGTGTCTTTGTTCTTAAAGCTGTAGTTAACATCATCGGCATATAAATAAGCTGATGAAATACCTTGTAACAGTTTAATAGTTCCACCCACTTTTACAAAATGCTTGCCTTTAGCTTTAACAACTTGTCCCCATGTTAAACCATACTCGGCCCAGGTGTGAGCGCTGATGCGCATGTTTTTCTCATTAAGCGGTGTGTTAAACAGCGCCTGCTCGTCAAAGCCATTGCGGGAAAGGTCAACCAGTTGATTACTTACGTTATTTACGCTAATGCCTGTTCTAAAACGGGTAGTTAAACCAAACGCCATTCGCTGACCTAGGGTAGCCATAAAGCCGGGGCCATAAATATTACCTTGTATCGTAGCCGATTTGGCACCTCCGCTAAGGTCGTATTTCATGTGGTTGGCGTCAAAACCTGTTTCATTAAACAAGCTTGGCTTGGTAATTGCTCGTGGGTCTATGCTAACACAGTTGTTATAGGCATTAAAGCCAAAACCTATCAGGTTTACATCTACCATATAGCGGCTGTCTACTACAGATGCAGGTTGGGTATATATGCCTTGCACACCTGAATATTCGCTACCAATGTAGCCTGAAAAATCTTGCGCTGCTATACGGCCTGAAATGCTCAAAAGCACTGCTAGTAAGCATAAAAATCGGGTAAATGTTCTCTTCATAGATAATGGTTTTTATCGGTTAGCCTTTTACAAATTTAACAATATGTGAATGCAATTAACAATGTCTAATATCATATTTATTATGAACGGGTTGTTGATATGTAATATGCCTTTACTCTAGATTGTTTATCGATTATTAAACTGATTAAAATAAACTAACCATGTAATAGCTTAATTTTGTACTCAATGGATCAATACCCTTCAAAGCTTATAGAAGATGCGGTAAATGCAATGTCGTCGCTGCCTGGTGTGGGTAAGCGCACAGCCCTGCGTTTGGTGCTTAACCTGCTTAAGCGCGACCCTAACGAGGTAGAAAACTTTGCCACGGCATTTACCCGCATGCGTAACGAGATTAAGTATTGCCCCCAATGCCACAACATTGCCGATGATAATTTGTGCGCTGTTTGTGCCGATACCCGCCGCGATACT
>JBIPNX010000367.1:0-3042 GCA_044378145.1 Flavobacteriales bacterium
TGAGTTATTTGAAGATGAATATTCGAAGAAACCTTATAAAGTTTTGTCATATTCTGTTAGAAAAGAAAGAGAAAAAATAATTGTAGAGTAATTTAACAGGATAAATAACCTTATTATGGCTAATAAAGATTTAACATCAAGGCTAACTATCTGATATTTTGCATACTGTTATTAGTATATTGTGTTGGATTTTGTTGTAGGAAATTATAGATTTATACACGTAGACCAACGTTAGCAGAAACAATAAAGAAGAAATGGAGAATGAGTTAATCAGTAAGTCAATACCAGTTATAATGCTTCTAATCTTAGGTATTACAGAAGCAATAGGAGGGCTATATTTTAATGGCAAAAGAACCAAAAATGATTGGACAATTGAATTGGTTAGCCTGTTCACTTTGCCCACCATTGTGCAACCTGCAATTTTTATCCTGACTATCTGGATTGGCAAAATCTGGTTGCCTCAATACGAAGATTACTTTATAAATGCGGCAATAGGCTGGCAGGTTTTGGCATTTTTAGTATTAGATGATATGACACAGTACTGGTGGCACAGGCTTTCGCATTCTAATAGAATGATGTGGAAATTGCACAGGCCGCATCATGTTGTAGAAGAAATGGGAGTACTTGTAACTTACCGAAATGCCATACTCTATTATGCTTTAATGCCCGGCATTTGGCTATCAGCCTGTTTAATTTTTTTAGGAATGGGATATGTTTACCTGTTTTATTTACCAATAAAATTAGGGGTGATTTTACTTGCACATAGCGAAACAAAGTGGGACAGATTCCTTTATAAAAACAAATTCCTAAGCCCTGTTGCGTGGGTAGTTGAAAGAGTAATTTCTACACCCAGTACACATTTTGCCCATCACGGGCTTACTGCCGAAGATGGAGTTTCTCACCCCAATGGAAATTATGGAAACTTACTTTTTATATGGGATGTGATTTTTGGTACTGCAAAAATTACGAGAAAATACCCCACAAAATTTGGTGCATGGAATCAAATAAAGGAGCCATGGTATATTCAATTATTATTTCCTCTAATTCGCTCTAAAAGGCCGGAAAGCGAACTGCATTCTTTACGAACAAAAAACGACTACGACCCGTCAATTGACTATAAGGAATTTAATAGTTAAATTCATCTATAGCATACCCTAGAACTAAAACTATTCTGGGCCGACTTTTTCGGGATACTGATTATTAGTATGCTTGTTGGTTGTTGTGGTGGTAGCAACTAGCTTGTCATACTGAACTTGATTCAGCATCTAATAGCAAAGGACCGTGGTTTTATAAGCGTATATTATCGAATTAAGAAATGGCGTTGGTAGCGCTCCACAGGCAATCCCGCATCATCAACCAGCCAGGGCAGCACCATTTTGCGCGGTACATTTACCGTATCTGTAAGGGTATGTTCAAAGGTGCCAAACACGCGGTCCCAGAAGCGTACAGTCACTCCATGGTTTTTCTTAGGGTTGCCAAAATGATGATAGAAATGATGCTTGCGGATAATCATTCCGTAGCTAATAAGTGGGGCGCGGGCGTGTAAACGCATATGGGTTATTTCATAAATAAGATACATGCCCGCTATACCGGCTGAAAACAATATGCCATGCACAAAATCTACTGCCAAGCACACTATCAAAGAGAAAATGACCAATGCCGACAAGGAGGCCAGTAGTTTTTTCCAAAACGGGGCAAAATAATTACCCTGCCTGTGATGGCGCAAATGTTCATCAGTAGCGGGGTTGCTAGCTCCTTTTTTATGCAGCAAAAAGCGATGAATAACATATTCTAAAAAAGTCCAGAATAGAATGCCGAGAATTAGCGCAATGAAATAAGTAATCATGACAGTGTGTTTAATTAGGTAAGGAATTTTAAACTGACATCAATAATAATGCCACTCCTACGGAGCTATTCCCCACTCACCACTTCGCGCCACGCCACTACCCGGCCAGTTCCGTCAGCTCCAACCAACGTAGCCCTTTGGTGTCAAGGGCATCAATAATCTCCCCTATCCGGGCCGATGTTTTCATTATCTCCGCATGGTCGGTAATGGTCATCATCTTGGCTTCCAGTTCTACCTTTTCTTTTTCCAAAGCAGGTATCTCTTTATCCAGTTGCTCCAGCTCGTATTTATCTTTAAACGACAATTTAACCTTAGGCTTTTCTATTCCGGCCTGAGCGGCTTTCTTCGCAGCGTTAGCAGCTTCGTTAGCCAAGCGGCGTTGTTCTTTTTCGCGCTCCTGTAAATCGTTGCGATAGTCGGTGTAGTTACCGTTAAAGTCGCGGATAACACCTTCGCCCTCAAATATAAACAGGTGGTCGGCCACACGGTCCATAAAGTACCTATCATGCGATACGATGATAATCACCCCGGGGAACTCACTTAAAAAGTCTTCCAACACGTTTAGGGTAATAATATCCAAATCGTTGGTAGGCTCATCGAGTATCAGCAGGTTAGGGTTTTTTATCAGGATAGTTAGCAGATACAAACGGCGTTTTTCACCACCGCTTAGTTTGCTTACCTGTGTATAATGCTGCTCGTTAGGGAATAAAAAACGGTTTAGCAATTGCGTTGCAGATAGCTTAGAACCATCGGCCATGGGAATAACATCCGCAATGTCTTTCACAACCTCAATCATGCGTTTATCCTCTTTAAACACCATGCCTTTTTGCGAGTAGTAGCCAAGTACAATGGTTTCGCCAATGTTTACTTTGCCGCTATCGGGTTCTTCCAATCCTGCAATAATGTTTAATAGGGTAGATTTACCGGCACCATTCTTCCCAACAATACCAAGCCTTTCACCACGCCTAAAGGTGTAGTCGAAGCCTTTTAGCAATACTAAATCGTCGTAGTTTTTATATATTTTTTTCAGTTCTAAAATCTTGCCGCCTATGCGGGTCATTTTTACTGAAAGTTCTACGTTGTCATCGTCCAGTTTTTTGCTGGCATTCTTCGCTACATCATCAAACGCATCCACCCGCGATTTAGATTTTGTAGTACGAGCCTTGGGCTGGCGCTTAATCCACTCCAACTCGCGG
>JBIPNX010000368.1:0-3037 GCA_044378145.1 Flavobacteriales bacterium
TTTTTTCGTTGCCGATGGTTATGTGGGTTTGCATATGTGCAAGCTAACAAGGTTTTTTAGGATTTGTTCTTTTGATTGTGTTTTACCCTCAAAACTTCCACCCAAAATACTATCTTTACACCCTTATAAATCACCCTGAAAAAATGAGCTTATTAGTTATTGGTACCGTGGCCTTTGATGCCATTGAAACACCCTTTGGCAAGACCGACAAAATTATTGGCGGTGCCGCTACCTACGCAGGCCTTGCGGCTTCGTACTTCAAAAAGAAAGGCATCAACTTAGTATCGGTTGTGGGCTACGACTTTCCTAAAGAAACGCTAGATCTGTTTAATGCCCACGGCATTAACACCGACGGTATTGAAATTAAAGCCGACGAGAAAACCTTCTTTTGGAGCGGTAAGTACCATAACGACATGAATACCCGCGATACGCTGGACACCCAGCTTAACGTACTGGCTACGTTTGAGCCTAAAGTGCCTGAGAGCTACAAAGATTGTGAGTTTTTGATGTTGGGCAACCTTATGCCTAAGCTTCAAATGGAGGTAATTAACCAATTGCCTACCCGCCCAAAGTTAATCGTAATGGACACCATGAACTTTTGGATGGAAATTGCATTGGACGATTTGAAAGAGACCATGAAACATGTAGACGTGCTTACCATTAACGACGAGGAAGCCCGTTTACTTTCTAAAGAATATTCGCTGGTAAAAGCGGCCCAAAAAATCCTTACCATGGGCCCTAAATACCTGATCATTAAAAAAGGCGAGCACGGTGCATTGTTGTTCCACGGTGGGCAGGTTTTCTTTGCCCCTGCATTGCCATTAGAAGATGTATTTGACCCAACAGGCGCAGGCGATAGCTTTGCCGGTGGCTTTATCGGTTACCTATCAGAAACCCGCGACATATCTTTCGAGAACATGAAACGCGCTATCATCTTTGGTTCGGCTATGGCATCGTTCACCGTTGAGAAATTCGGTATTGAGCGCCTGGTAAACCTAACGCAAGACGAGGTAGAAGACCGCGTACAGCAGTTTGTAGACCTTGTTCAGTTTGATATTGAACTGGTATAATTACCGATGAGGATTATCGAAAGCATAAACCGCCCGGGTTACCTGGTTTCTATCCTTAAAATGAACGATAAGTTTATTATTAAGCTGGAAGCAGGCCCCTATGAGCAAACCTATAAGGTTAGCGAAATGGATATAGGCGGCTTAGGCAATGTTAAAAAGCTGCTCACTGATGAGTTCTATGCCAAGGCAGAAGAGCGGTTCAGGCAAATGAACGCAGACTTTTCGGTAGAGCTGGCAAAACATATTTAAGTTATTTAACCCCTATTTTTGAAAACGAATAGGGGTTTTATTTTTTTGTGCTGTCATAGCAGTATAAAAACGAAACTATATGAAGACTAAAAGATTAATTCCACTACTGGCCTTGCTGCTATTTGCAATGCAGTTGGGAGCTCAAGTTCCAAAAGACTCTATTAAGGTATTAAAACTACCTGCCCACGGCTTAGAACAAAAAGGCTACTTAACAATGGGCATCCGCAACACGCTAAGCACCTTTAATGGTGGCAGTTTCGACTACAACGGAATGGGCGTTGGCGGGCACTTTCGCGTACCCATTATCCCCCGTATTAATACAGAGTGGTATGCCGATTACATTACCAACAATATTGGCGGCATGGGCCACCGCACCGATGTGCACATTGGCTGGAGCGTAATGTACTACGTTATTAGCCCCTACAAGCTGCAGCGCACCAGCACGAATCCAGTAACGGTATTACGCAAGTTTAACCCCTTTGTAGAGACAGGTCATTGCTTTGATTACGGAGGTATTTATAAAAATGGCGGTGAGAAGCCTAGCGCAGAGCGTTGGAGCAGCGCAGTACAATTTGGTGCAGGCACCCATTATAATATAACCCCCCGCTTTGACCTTACCCTAAAGGCGCAGTACATGATGCACCTGGGTAACGATATCCACGGCCATGTGCGCAATGGAGTGTTAGAGATTGAAGAGCACGAACATGGTGGTATTGAAGGCCATTTGCTGTTTTCATTTAGTGTTAACTACAAACTTGTAAGGATATGGACAAAAGGTTGATAGTGCTGCTTTTTGCCCTTATAAGCGGCATGGCAGCTAACGCGCAAGACGACAATAAGCCCTTTATAAAGAAGTACCTGCTTCGCACCCAGGGCAACCTTTCGCTCGGGTATATGACCAAGCAAAAAATAGTACCTGCATACATTGGCGGCGATTTCGACTTTTTCTTTGATGAAAAGGTATCGTTTTATGGCGAGGGCTCTTTCTTTATAACCGCCACATCTGATGAGGTGGGCTATAAGATGAAGCATAACCACGCTATCCTATCGGGTATTAATATCCACCTTACCAGCCAAAAGCGCTTCGACCCGTACATCGGCATAAACCCCGGTATTATGTTTTCGCAGTTTGGCCCTGTTGGCGATGTAAATATTGGCTTGTACAACCCGCCATTTACCCAAAATACTAAGCTGGGTGTGTCGCCGATATTTAGCACCGCTGTTGGTTTTAACTATTATGTAGGTTCTATCTTCAACTTTTTTGTGCGGGTGCGCTACATACAAGGCCAGTTTTTTGGCACCTCTATGGAACGTATTCCATTGTCTGAGTTCCGCTTTAGCGCCGGCCTTGGCTGGAACTGGGGCTTTATACAAAAGGCAGTTACCAAGTACGTCGATAAAAGATAATTTCATCACCTAATCCCCTCTCAAAAAGAGGGGATTTGTTTTTTATATAGCCCACGACCGAAGTCGTGGGAAAAAGAGAGAATGAATTATAAAATAATCCCTGTAATTATTCGTCTACACAGGTAACTAATCAAATTGTCAATATACCATTGTACATTGGCTATTGAATAATACCTTTGCTACAGCATGCAAGAGCCCATCATTAAGCTAAAAGATATAGTACGCAACTTTCAGTTGGGTAAAGAAGTAATACAGGTACTTAAGCGCGTATCGTTAGAGGTTAACAAAAACGAGTACGTTGCCTTAATGGG
>JBIPNX010000031.1:0-11149 GCA_044378145.1 Flavobacteriales bacterium
TCGGTAATTACTAAGTCTTTATATGAATCTCTTCTTGCAAGCTGGTGGATAAGGCCATCTTCGGGATATTCGATATAAACATAATTATATACAAGAAGTATTGGAATAGCTATTACCAACATAAAAAGGCCTTGTAACATATAAACCTGAAAGAAGCTACGCACAACCACCCACTTGCCCCACTCTTTTCGCCATTGTGCATAGCGGAAATCTTCCGGTTTGCCAACGTTTCGTATAAACAGAAATAAGGATAATCGTATGCCCCAAATTAAAACCAGTAATAACATTAACGATTGCCTGTTGCCGGGTTCATTAACATCGTAAATAGGTATAAGTAATAAAGCCAGTACACAAAAGCCTAAGCCCCAGCCTACATCAACAATGCCGTTGTTTTTTAATGTTGTTCCCAACATAAAGAAGAAGAACATATAGCAAAAAACTATAGTCGTGGCGAGGATGTATATCTCTAACATATGTTCAATTTATAACATTAAAGCAGTATGTACTATGTTTGTTCAAAATTTAGAGCCATTTTTGCTATTATGAAGTTGATATTGTTTGACCCCAAGGCAACACGCCAAAACCTACTACCGTTAACTTACACACGTCCGGTGGGAGCCATGCGCGTAGGTATATTAACCATTGCCGAGAAATGGGGCTACCGTTTGAAGAGTGATTTTTACTACCATACCGAAAGCTACCTGCAACATAAGTTTGAAGGTGCGCACTTTGGCGAGGGGCCGTTTATGTACATCAATGGCTCTATATGCCCTGATAACTCGCTGGTGGCGGATGTGGAGATGCTACAGCCGGGGCAGGTGCTTATGGTAGGCGATACCGTTGTGGCTTTTAGGAGCGGGCAAATTGCCAATCCCGAAGAGGCAGGCCATGAGTTTGAAAAAGTGCAACACTCAGGCGACCCGGTAATGATTGAAAACCTGTGGGATATTTTCAGCAAGAACGGCAAGGAACTGGATAAAGATTTTGATGTAGTTACCTATGGCCGTAAATCGGCACCGATAGACCCAAGCAACGTTGTGTTTAATGCCGAAAAGGTATTTATTGAGCCGGGCGCTAAGGTGCTGGCTTCAACACTTAACGCCAGCGGCGGACCTATTTATATTGGCAAAACAGCTGAAGTGATGGAGGGCTGCCTTATACGCGGCGGCTTTGCCCTGTGCGACCATTCTGTACTTAAAATGGGGGCTAAAATTTATGGTCCTACTACTATTGGTCCGCATAGCAAGGTTGGGGGAGAGGTTAACAACTCGGTTTTCTTTAGCAACAGCAACAAGGCCCACGATGGCTTTATAGGCAACTCTGTAATAGGTGAGTGGTGCAATATTGGCGCCGACAGCAACAACAGTAACCTGAAAAATAACTATGCTGAGGTTAAACTTTGGAACTACGTTAAAGGTGGATTTACAGGCACTGGCTTACAGTTTTGCGGCCTTATTATGGGCGACCATTCTAAGTGCGGCATTAATACCATGTTTAATACAGGTACTGTTGTGGGTGTAAGCTGCAACGTCTTTGGTTCGGGCTTCCCGCGCAACTTTATACCTGATTTTTCGTGGGGTGGGGCGCAGGGTTTAACTACCTATAGCACCGACAAAGCTTTTGAAACCGCCGAGCTGGTTTTTAAACGCCGAAATGTATTATTTAGCGATGTAGAAAAGCATATTCTTCAAACTGTTTTTACTGAGACAGAGAAGTGGCGTAAATAGTGATGAGTTATCGGTTATAAGTTATCGGTTTTAAACTAGCACCTATTTCGGCTGAATAAAATCCCAAAGGTTGCCATACAAATCCTGGAATACGGCTACGGTGCCCCAGGTTTCTTCTACTGCCTCGCGGGCAAACACAATGCCGTTGGCTTTCATATTGTTGTAGTCGTTCCAGAAGTTATCTGTATGCAGGAATAGGAATACCCGTCCGCCGGTTTGGTTACCTACTCGTGTTTGTTGTTCCTCGTTAGCGGCCTTGGCAAGCAGTATATTGCATCCTGTAGAGCCGGGAGGGGCCACTACCACCCAGCGCTTGGTTTCACTCATTACAGTGTCTTCTACCAAGGTAAAATTCAACTTCCCGGTATAGAATTTAATGGCTTCGTCGTAGTCAGCAACTACTAATGCTATGAGGGATAGGTTTTGCACGTTGATAGTTATCAGTTATGAGTTATCGGTTATCAGATTTATACTCTGATTTTAATAGGGAAAATATTACCGAATCTTCATTTTTTTCGTTAATATGGTAATGCTCACGCATCAAGCCTTCGCGGGTAAACCCAAACAGCTCCATAATGCGTAAGGATGGAACATTATTAGGGCCAACTATGGCTTCTATGCGGGTAAGGTTCATCTCATTAAATCCATAAGCCAATACATACGGCATAACCTCTTTAATAAGGCCACGTTGGCGGTAGCTTTCGTCGGTTAGTATGTAGCCAACCTCGCCACGGAAGTGCTGAGGATAGTACCTGTAATACCCACACGAGCCGATGGTTTTGCCGGTCTCTTTATCAACTATCACAAAGTATATAAACGAACAAAGAAAACTGCTAACTCCCTGCGCTCTTCTTTCACGGTCGCGGGCTACAAGCTCAGGGGTAAAATCTAAAAACTCCATTAACTCTTCGTCAGTGTAATTATCCATTATATAGATATACTCTGGCGGGCTTATCTTCTTAAGCAGCAGGCGTGGGGTTTCTATTATCTCAAATTGGAAAGACATTGATTATTGTATAAACCTTATCCATCTATTACTTAAATCAAATTCATTAAATCCAGCTCTAGAGTCATTTTCAAAATGTCCTATATACTGCATGTTTTGCTTGAATAAGCAATATCCATTTTGACTATGTTTAACGCCAAATCTTGTATTATTTAGGTTTGAATCGAAAATTTGTATAAATTCTTCATTAACAATAATTACAAATTCCCTTACATTGAAATTTAAGTCAAAAATATATAAACCGGAAAAATTTATATTCAGATTCGCATTTATTTGTCTGTTATATAATGGATTAAGGTTGATATTGTATCTCGGATTTATATAACTACTAAGAGTAGGATTTATATTAATATTTATTAATGGGTTTATATGATTGTTTAAAAGGGGGTTAATATTATTATTTAATAAAGGATTAATATGTGGGTTGTATAAAGGGTTAATATGTGGGTTTAAATTAGGATTGATGCTGGAGTTAATGTTTGGATTAAGCAAACTGTTTAACTTTGGATTTCTATTTTGAGCTATAATCATTTGCGTGCTATATTGAATTCAGTAGATTATAAAATTTGTCCATTGGAAGACATATAGAATAGCCAGAGTTTGAAAATTCGTTATGAACAACTGAACTTTCTCTGTTATTTCTCCACTCAATAATAAAAGGGATATATTTAATCACGATTCCAATTATTTTTAGACTTTCATCATCACATATTTCTAATATTGGTCCACCGCTATTCCCATAATATGATGGACAATCTACAATAAAATTATCAATATTAATCCCAGCAATAATGCCTTTTCTTAATAGAGGCTTTGTGATTTCAATTTCTTCTAATGAAGTTGGAAATCCTATTAAAAATGCATCATTTGCAAGTGTGATTTCATCGATGAGTTTAATATTTGTCTCGTTTACAATACTAATTTCAGGGCCTCTTTGTACAATTCTAACATCATCGTTTTCTTCAATAGCATTATTTGTCCCAAGTCTTACTATTGCAACATCATCCGTAAGTGATTTGTAAACTTTTGTGCTTAAATTATAGATTTCAATAATATTAGCTCTAGAATATTCGCCTCTAGGAGTTTGAGAGGTTAGTAGAATTTCTTCACCAAATAATTCATTGTCTTTAAATAAGACATGTTTAGCAGTCATTAGATAGACTGAGCCTTTATAGTTAAAAAGAAATCCAGTACCTAGGGAATTAATACCCCTAACAGATATTAGGACAATATAATTAAAGTTATCTATTAAGGTTTTGTCTATCATTAATAGCTAAGATAGTTAAACCACCTTACCGTACAAATCGTAGTCAGTAGCTTCGTCAATTTTTACGTTGGCAAAATCACCTACACGGATGTAGGTATCAGTAGCCTTAACAAGCACTTCATTATCTACCTCCGGCGAGTCGAACTCCGTGCGGCCAATAAAATAATCGCCCTCTTTACGGTCGAATAACACCTTGTAAGTATTGCCCACACGTGCCTGGTTTAACTCAAAAGAAATTTCCGACTGGATAGCCATAATTTCCTCCGCACGTTTCTTTTTGGTGCGTGCCGGAACATCATCAACCAA
Source organism: Flavobacteriales bacterium (assembly GCA_044378145.1). Lineage (GTDB taxonomy): Bacteria > Bacteroidota > Bacteroidia > CAMBQF01 > CAMBQF01 > CAMBQF01. The sequence goes on from JBIPNX010000031.1 coordinate 4,307, forward strand.
ATTGTAAGCGTGTGTATTCTCCTCATGGCTGTAAGTAAAAATACCAAGACGGTCGAAGCGGAGGTCTTTGATGAAAGACTTCATGTCTTCAAAGTCCTGCTTGGTTTCTCCCGGGTAGCCGGCAATAAGAGTGGTGCGCAGGGCAATGCCCGGCACCTTCTCGCGGATTTTCTCTACCAGGCGGTAAGTCTTTTCGCGTGTGGTACCGCGACGCATACTCTTTAGCATGTTATCGCTAACGTGCTGTAAAGGCATGTCTAAGTAGTTGCAAATGTTAGGGCGTGCAGCCATCACATCTAATATATCTTCAGGAAAGCCACCGGGGAACGCATAGTGTATGCGTATCCAGTCGATGCCCTCAACATCAGCAAGGTTATCTAAAAGGCGGGCAAGCTCACGTTTTTTGTAAAGGTCAAGGCCATAGTAGGTACTATCCTGGGCAATAAGCATAAGCTCTTTTACCCCTTTAGCTGCTAAGCCTTTGGCTTCGGCAACCAACTCTTCAATAGGCTTAGAAATATGGCCGCCACGCATAAGGGGAATGGCACAGAAAGAGCAGGGACGGTCGCAACCTTCCGATATCTTCATGTAGGCAAAATGGGCAGGGGTGGTAAGCAAACGCTCGCCTACCAACTCGTGCTTATAATCAGCCTTTAAAGTCTTTAATAAACGGGGAAGCTCACGGGTACCAAAGTAACCGTCAACATTGGGAATTTCAGTTTCTAAATCGCCACGGTAGCGCTCGCTAAGGCAACCGGTAACGTATACCTTATCTACAAAGCCATTATCCTTAGCCTGCGAATAGCGAAGAATGGTATTGATACTCTCCTGCTTGGCATTATCAATAAAGCCGCAGGTATTAATAATCACAATAGAAGAATCGTCGGTTGTGGCTTCGTGCTCAACCTCGTAGTTGTTGGCACGCAACTGGCCCATAAGCACCTCGCTGTCTACAATATTCTTAGAGCAGCCTAAGGTGATCACGTTAACCTTATTCTTTTTTAATGTTCTTGCTTTCAAACTAAATTATATAATATACTACAAAGATAAGCAAAAAGGAGGGTTTGAAATGAATTGTCTATTTAGTAACTTTGTATATATAACTAATGTATAAGTGCCAACACTATTAATATTTAAAGGGTTTAAGTTTTATTTTTACAGCAATGAAAATAAAGAACCAACACATATACATATATCTAAGGGCGATGCCAGTGCTAAATGGTGGCTATTGCCTGAGATAGCAGAAGAGTATAGCTATGGTTTTAATACAAATGAAAGAAGAATAATAGCTCAGGTAATAAATGAAAATTCAGAATCTTTTATAAAAAAGTGGAATGGGTATTTTAACAGATAATATTAAAGTGATAAGTACTAAAAAAGCTTCTAATCCTATAGATGTACTTATTTTTGAAAAGGGATTAAGGATTATTGATATCCATTTAAACAAAAAATTGGATATTCTTTTGTTGGTATTAAATAATGGAACTGTTATCAAATCCTCTTTAACACCATTTAAAACACTAAAAAAAGCATCTCAGAAAAATTTAGATAATTGGAAACTTATTAGCAAAGGAATAGGTATTGAATGGACTGATTTGGATGAGCATCTGTCACTTAGAGGTTTTTTAGATAGCTTTATAAATAATTCTTTACTTAATCCTCACGAGTATAATTATGCAATGTCTGCATAAGCATTTGATAGCATAACCTTATTTCTTCTCCTCCCCAAACAAGCTGTCAACAAATTCGTATTTGTTAAACACCTGCAGGTCTTCCATTTTTTCGCCTACGCCAATATATTTTACGGGTATTTTCAGTTGGTCAGATATGCCAATAACAACCCCGCCTTTGGCAGTGCCGTCAAGCTTAGTAAGGGCAATAGCGGTAATATCGGTAGCGGCCATAAACTGCTTGGCCTGTTCTACGGCATTTTGGCCGGTAGAAGCATCAAGCACCAATAACACTTCGTGCGGGGCATCAGGTATTACCTTTTGCATAACGCGCTTAATCTTGCTAAGCTCGTTCATCAGGTTAATCTTGTTGTGCAGGCGGCCGGCAGTGTCAATAATACAAACATCCACACCGGCAGCTACAGCTTGTGTAACGGCTTCAAAAGCTACAGAGGCAGGGTCGGCACCCATGCCCTGGTCTACAATAGGCACATTGGTACGCTGGCTCCAAATTTTCAATTGGTCAACGGCTGCGGCGCGGAAGGTATCGGCAGCGCCCAGCATAACCTTTTTGCCAATTTTGCTGAACTGGTACGATAGTTTGCCAATGGTGGTGGTTTTGCCAACCCCGTTAACGCCTACTACCATTATAACGTAAGGCTTTTTGCCTTCGGGTACTGTGTATTCGGTGTCGTTGCCTACGGTGCGGTTTTCTTCCATCAGCGCGCTAATCTCTTCGCGCAACAGGCGGTTAAGGTCGGCTGTGGTAACAAACTTATCGCGGGCGGCACGCTCTTCTATGCGGCGGATAATCTTAATAGTGGTTTCTACACCTACGTCGGCAGAAAGGAGAATTTCTTCCAGGTTGTCCAGTACGTCCTCGTCAACTTTAGATTTGCCAACGATGGCTGAGGCAAGCTTGGAGAATACACCCTGCTTGGTTTTGGTGAGGCCCTGATCGAGGCTCTCCTTTTTGTCTTTAGAGAATAAACCGAAAAATGCCATTGTTTAAGCAAGTTTTATTAAACAGCGAAAGCTTCTTCCGTACCCGAAAGAAGCTTTGCCAGTATCATCACGATAAAGTTATTTACTTATCGTTCAAAAAGTCTTTAACGTGGTCGTTATGCACAACCTCTTCTTTAAAGGTGTAAGCACCTGTTTTAGGCGACTTAACCATTTTGATAACCTTGGTAAATGATTTACCGGCACCTGATTTTAACGTAGCAACTACTTTCTTAGCCATCTTTGCTTAGTACTTAGGGGTTACTTAATTTCTTTATGAACAGTTACTTTCTTAAGTATCGGGTTGTATTTTTTCAACTCAATACGTTCTGAAGTGTTCTTTTTGTTTTTAGTAGTGATGTAACGAGATGTACCCGCAACACCAGACGCTTTATGCTCAGTGCACTCTAAAATTACCTGAACGCGATTACCTTTTTTAGCCATAACTCTTTTTGTTAAAAGGACGGCAAAGATAATACTTTTTATTAATATATTTGGGGTAAGGGTTAAATTTTTTAAAATGAGGGTGAAATTATGTCTTTTGCTATTATTTGTAAGCTTTTTAGCAAAGGCCGGCGGAGGCTATTATGGTACCAACCCCGATACTACCTTTAAACGGGAGCGATATTTTACCAGCTTTGGCTACGGGATTTCCTTTCCCCGCTACAAGGTACTAAACTCTGTAATAGATAATTACAACAATACCCGCCCCAATATTAAGCGTAAAATGCCCCATATTATTGATACCCACGGGTTTGATATATCTATTGGTAGCATGGGCAAAGGCTATTTGCTGGAATATGGCTACTCGCAAAGGGTAAGGGGTGCTTACGGTATAGATTCTATTCAGGGCTTTACCGAGCAGCGTAACTTGCGCATTACCAGTTATATGATGTCGTTGGGCATATCTACCCGCGTTTTGGGCTTTAAACGGTTTACCCTGTATGCAGGCGGGGCAGTAACAGGTGGTTACGAGGTGCAATCGTCGGGTGTTTTCAGGAGCTACGATACCTATAAGCAACCACTTAAGCATGTAGATTCCAGTTTGTTATTGGGGTTAACAGCGTCGGCACAATTACACTATCGGATAGATAAAGCAGGACGCTTTGGGGTGTTAATAAAGCCCTACTTTTTTGCCGAGTTTTTAGAGTGTTTTTATGGCGATTTGAATAAGACCATAAACCCGCTAACGTACCTAAACAATGACAATAACAACCTTTATGGCTTCTCGCATATGTTAGGTATTGAGTTTAAGGTGTTTGTTGTTATTTAGTTGTTGATACTATTCTTTTTTAGGTGCTGACCACCCTCATTTTTTTACTTAACTTTATCGGATAGTACGGAAAAGCTATGGCACAAAAAATATTTAACAGACTGTTGGCCGCCTCGGTCATTTTGTTTGTCTTGCTATGGCTGTTTTTGCACTTTTTTAATCATTTTGCATCAGACGATTACCAGCTTATTTATGAACGTTTTTACCATGGCATTGTAGGTGCTACCTATAACCAGTATGCTACCTATTGCGGGCGCTGGCTACCTCTTGCATTTACCTTTACCATGCTTACGTTTTCAAAAATACCGGGCTTTTTGTTCTTGTACGGTATGTTTACTATTGGTTTTGCCACGTTGGCATCGTACAGGTTTTTCAGAGTGTTATCTAATATTTATTTGCCCGAAAAGGTTTCAAGTAAGTATGTTTTGGCGGTATCTGTATTTTTTATCTTCTCGTTTTTTATGCTTACACCCGAAAAAAGCGAGGTTTGGTTTTGGTACAACTCTACCAGCATGTACTTATGGAACCTGCTGCTTTGCATGTTTGGGGTATCGTTCCTGTTATGGGACAGAGGCAAAACCGAGTATATATTTATAACCGGCTCTTTTGCCTATGTTGGCGCCGCCAGCGAGCCCTTTGCCATAGTGGTAATAATGGTTCTTACTGCGGTAGTAGTATACAGGGCTATTATAAAAATAGGCTTCTCATTTAAATACCTGTTTGCGCTGCTGGTAACCTTATCGGCCTTTATTATTAATATAATTTCAGAAGGTAATGAGGTGCGCTCCAGCTTATTGCCTCCGGCATCGGGTAGGGTAGCGGTGGTAAATATGGTACAGGCTGTATTGCATTTAGTATCCCAACACGGCCCGGTATTTTTCGCAACAGTTGCGGCATTTTTTGCCTGCTGGGTGTTTATGGGTAGCCAGCTAAGCGCAACCTATAAACCATTTCAAAAATTCAAATTCTTATACATTTTAGCTGCATTAGTAGTGCTTAAGCTGTTATGGATATTTATCCTGTTCCCTGCTGCGTATACCTTAGGAGGCATACCACCGCAACGCGTTCAGGGTGCATTGTTCTTTATTACCGCACTGTTTTTATGTGGTATGGGACTATATTCAGGCCTTGCAATAGGCAAATCTAAGCTGATTGATTTTGGTGGCTTAGCAGCCATAAGCTGTATATTGTTAGCCACCGGTTTTATATTCTATAAACATATTGGTATAGAGCCTGTTTATGCTAAAACCCTTAAGAGCAGGGAGAAGTTGCTGAATATGTATAAAGAAGAAGACAGGGAAAAGGTATTGTACCTGGCCCCATTGCCCGACCCGGGCCTTTTATATTCGGCAGAGATAAGTACCGATACCAACGCTGTTAAAAACCAACAGCTACGCAGTGGATTGGGCCTTAGCTATAACATAGCGAGAGAGAAGTAAAAACACCATGGCAGGCAATACCTACGGACAATTATTCAGGCTTACAACCTTTGGCGAATCGCATGGAACGGCTATTGGTGGTGTTATTGATGGATGCCCTCCGTTGATTACTATTGACGAAGATTTTATAGCCCGGGAAATGGCCCGTCGCCGTCCAGGGCAAAGTGCCATTAGCACTACCCGTAACGAGGATGATGCAGTTCAAATACTTTCCGGAGTGTTTGAGGGAAAGACTACCGGTACACCTATTGGTTTTATCATCCCTAACAAAGACCACCACAGCGCTGATTATAGCAATATAAAAGATACCTACCGCCCATCGCATGCTGATTATACGTACGATAAAAAGTATGGCGTACGCGATTACCGCGGAGGTGGACGCTCATCTGCCCGCGAAACAGCCTGCCGTGTATTTGCAGGGGCAATAGCAAAGCTTATTTTAAAAGAGTTAGGTTGTACGGTTGATGCATACGTAAGCCAGGTTGGTACTATCAAACTGGATAAAACTTATACTGCTTTAGACCTTAGTAAAATAGAAGATACCATAGTGCGATGCCCCGATGCTGATACCGCCGCAAAAATGATTAGCCTTATTGAAGAGGTTAGGGCAGAAGGCGATACTGTTGGGGGAATAATATCGTGCATGATAAAAGGCGCACCCGTTGGCCTGGGCGAACCTGTGTTTGATAAACTGCATGCCGATTTAGCCAAAGCGGTTATGAGTATTAACGCTACCAAAGGCTTTGAACTGGGAAGCGGCTTTGCAGGGGCCTCTATGCGTGGTTCGCAACATAACGATACCTTTGTAGCCAACAGCGAACATATTACAGCCACCAACCGCTCAGGGGGTATTCAGGGTGGTATATCCAATGGCGAGGATATTTACTTCAGTGTGGCGTTTAAGCCTGTAGCTACCATTATGCAAAAGCAGGATACGATAGATAACCAGGGCAATGCTGCCGAAATTACTGCCCAGGGCCGCCACGACCCTTGCGTTGTACCCCGCGCCGTACCTATTGTTGAAGCCATGGCTGCCTTAACGTTGGTAGATCATTTGCTGAGGTATAAGAGTATTCAGTAGTTAGAATTTAGAGAGCATAAAAAAATCCCGCAACAGCGGGATTTTTTACTTTATATATTTTAGTGAGGTATTACAATATCCAGGCAGCAAATGTAAAGTAGAACTTAGCCTTCATTTTAAAGCTTACCGGTGCGCTTACATCGCCCATAAAGCGCAGTTGCGCTGTGTAAGGCGAGTTGGTTAGCAAATCGGCAAATTTGGTAATGCCACCATTGTTTAACGATACCTTAACGGCAGCAGGCTGCTCATAAATAGCCATAAGGTTAATGTTTTGCACATCGCTTATAGTAACCTCGTCGGCAGGGTTGCCACCAACGCTGCCAATTTTAATAGCGCCGTTGTTAATTTGTATGCTGTTATCGTTAGGTATAACATACT
>JBIPNX010000511.1:0-3033 GCA_044378145.1 Flavobacteriales bacterium
GCGCGGGGTTGGAGGGGGGGGAGGGGGGATAAGCCGACGATCGTTCCGCACAGCGGACGCGTAGACGGGGAGCGGTCTCCGCCGCTTAAGGAGGCGGCATCCGCGGCGGAGCAGGCGGCGGCCCTGCCGGCAGGCGGTCAGGGGCCGGCCCCCTTTTCACTCCTGCTGTGTCATGTCGATGGTCGAGTATGGCTGAGCATTCAGGTATCGCGCCAAAACAAACAGTTGAGGATCTGTGCGGTAGTCGTACACGAGCTCAGACACCTGAGGCTCTCCCACTTCTGCGGCTAGCAAGCCTTGCTCGGCCATGTACATATGAATCCGGTATGCAGCGCGTCCACGATACTCGGCTCCTGCATGCAGCATTCTGTTGCTCACGAAAACCCCCTGCCCTGGCTCCAGCATCAGAGTAATCCTCTCCCACAGTCGCTTGACTCCGCGTCGCTTAAAGTGGCGATCCACTATATACGACCAAAACGTGGCCTTGCCACATTCAATGCTGCACCCCTCATTCCATTTTGCCCATTCCTCGTGAACTTCTTTCTCGTAATATGCCATTGCTGCATCGTATTTAGGCAACAAATCTGAATAGAGAATTTCTATGCCATCAGCGCTGTCCAACACAATATCGAAGGGTTGCCGCCTGTCAACCGCAATAACAATACTGCCACCTGCGGCATGTCTCATGTCCATGTGAACCGGTTGTCCAGGCGGATGAGAAACTTTGATGCCTGCTGCAGGTTCCGTCCACTTATAGAATTTCTTGTCGGCTTTTCGAAATTTATACTTGCCGCTCTGCAATTTTCTTGCGTCCTCTTCTCGAATACACCGTGAGCAGAGCACGCTGAACTCATCTTTAAGCAATGTATTTGTTACGTCCGCCATGTTCGGATCCCCTGCTATGATGGCATCGTGAATGCAGCTGTAAACATTGTCACTTCCTGACACAACACTTGCTATGACTTGCTTCTCTGCCTCCGAAGCTTGTTGAGAAAAGGAATTCAGACTATCGTAGGTTGCGTGGAGCCTATTCGGACCATACTCTGCTTCTGATGCAACGTCAGTCCAATTACCCTCTTTCATCGCACCCCTCTTCAGTATCGATCCTGACCAAATAGGGTCCAACCCGATTTTATCGTTTGGGGCAGCTTTGCCTGCGAGCCGGCCATTGTGATTGTGAACACCTTTTTCCTCCAACAGCTTTACCAAATCTTTCTGTACTTGTGGTGTAATAAGGTCGTTCGCATCAAATATTGTGACGCGTCGCCCAGGATGGGTGCAGTGGGAATGTGACTTCTCTCCATCTTCGCAGCGCTTCAATCGACCCAAGTCCAGAATCCTTGCCATATCTTGAGCCGTCGCCGGTCGGACTGTGTCCGAGAGCTTGACAGGCATTGATGCATGGACGCCTTTATGGAAGCGAAACTCGAGTCGCTCTGCGGCGTCCCGCAATTTGTACACATTCTCTAAATCCCCATCCCCATCATCACGGATCCTCTTCCGAGAATTCGCTGCTGCCGTAATCTTGTGAGCAGACTCCTTCCGTTCTTGGATACACAGCAATGGAAAAATATGGTCTCTGAAAAAATTCTGCCACTCGGACGATAGATTCGTTATTGCCTCCGTCCATAATTTGTAGCGCAAGGGACCGTAATTAACATTGTCGCTGAACGTTCTCATGTAAAAGTCTCGACACGTGTTGTAGTGATTGAGCTGATCCCCAGATGGAATGCTGCCTTTCCATCCTTCGAAATATACCTTCTTAGCAGCCTCTCTCATAGCTACTCGCAGTGGGAAAATCTTCTTTGAGTTGGTTTTGGATTTCAAACTTACTATTTCATGTGCTAAATTTGACGGAGGCACTATGTTCTTGTTATTCAGCACAATGTCCTCAACAGCCATTTTTATGACTGCCCCGACGCTAGGGCTCAGCCAAGTTTTGGGTCTTTCCTTCGCACAGAATTCAGCAAAACTTTTTGTTGAATTTTGTACCTCCTGTTCTGTAATTTCTTGCTCCTCCTCCGAGTCATTGCTCTCCTGATTTTCATTTTGATCTTCCGAGTCCATATTTTCCTTTCCCCCTTCGCTTCTTGCCTCTGCACTTTCACACGCTGCTCTCCTGTATCAGTTCGATCCTTGTCTCAATCCGTACAACGGATAATTAAAACTGTTTACATTTTTTATATTGTTGATGATTTCGCGGCCGAAGCCGACAGGAGGCGGAGGCTGCGGGCCCGCGCCGATCGCGCGTCGCGTCCCCCCCCCCATCCGCCAACCACGGTCGGCGGCGGGATGTACACTGGGCGCGCCACATGTGTGTGCCACACCCAGCGCGTCGCAACCGCAGCGAGCCGAGCACGTCACCTTGCCGCTCGAGCGGCGCGACCGCTCCCCGCCTGCCAAGGCCTACGGCGGGACGTGCGCCGGGCGTGCCGCTTTTGTGTGCCGCATCCGGCGCGTCAGCGAGCCTAGCACATCCCGGTGCCGCTCGCGCGTCGCGACCCTACATCTGCCGGCCACGGCCGGAGGCGATTTGTGCGCCGGGCCCGGCACTCAGGCTTGTGTGTGCCGCTTCCGGCGCGTCGCGACCGCAGCGAGCTGAGCACGTCCCAGTGCCTATCGCACATCACGACCCCCCATCCGACGGCCACGGCCAGCGGCGGGATGTGCGCCTTGCGCGCCACTTGTGTGTGCCGCACCCGGCGCGTCGCGATCGAATCGAACCGAGCACCTCTTTGTGCCAATCGCGCGTCGCGAACCCCCGCCCGCCTGCCACTGCAGGCAGAGGGACGTGCGCCGGGCGTGCCACTTGTGTGTGCCGCATCCGGCGCGTCGCGACTGCGGCGAGCCGAGCACGTCCCCGTGCCGCTTGCGCGACGCGACTGCTCCCCGCCTTCCAAGACTTGCGGCGGGATATGCGCGGGGCGTGCCACATGTGTATGCCGCTTCCGGCGCGTCGCGACCGCAGCGAGCCGAGCACGTCCCCGTGCCAATCACGCGGCGCGACAGATCCCCGCCTACCATGGCTTGCGG
>JBIPNX010000512.1:0-3030 GCA_044378145.1 Flavobacteriales bacterium
CCGCCTTCCAGATGCTCACCTGCCGCACCCTCAGGCGGGACACGGAGAAAAGCAGCGCCCTCCTCCTCGCCCGCCTCAGCGACTCCCCCCACTCGCCCGCCGTCTACGAGGCCCTCTTCGCGCTCCTCCTGGGGCCCTGCCTCTCCGTCGATGCCGCGAGCCTCGAGGGGCACCTGCGCGTCTCTCAGGCCCGCCGCGCCGAGCTCTCCTCCGCCATGCTCCTCAAGCAGATGGGCTCCCGCCCGGGCAGGCCCCGCCTCAGCGACCGCGCGACCCCCACCGACGAGCAGAAGGTCAGCCTCGACGCCGCCCACGGCACCTGGGAGTCCTTCGCCGGCTTCTGCCAGCTCCACCAGTTCCCAAACGTCCTCTCCGAGACCGTCAAGCACCGCCTCTACTTCCTCGCCGCGCAGACGCGGTGGGACTGGCGCGCCAGGGTCGCCGACGTCCTCAGCCACGCGGGGGACATGTGCGCCCGCATCGGGGACTACCCGGTCTCCCGCCCCGAGCTCCGCTTCCTCCACCGCTGCATAGACTCCCTCGCCGTCGACGGCAGGCCCCCGTTCCCGCAGATGACCGAGTTCCGCACGGCGTGCTTCCGCAACTTCCCGGCCTCCCTCGTCCAGCACATGACCCTCTCGCAGGTCCTCCGCCTCTACGTCTGCGCCTACCAGCCCCCTCACGTCTGGAAGGACCTCTGGAAGCTCCAGCTGTGCCTCCTGTCCACCCAGATCATCAAGGACGTGGACGCCTTCGTGGAGCAGACCCCGTTCGCCACAGACGCCTTCATCGCCCACTTCGCGCGCTGACATGAACACACAGCCAAACACACCAAATCGCGGCCACGCTTCGGTATTTATGTCGCGTCCGCCCGCGGTGCGTGGCATGAGACAGCTCGCCGTCACCGTGCTCCTGTCCGTCTGCGCGTCCGCCCCCGCCCTCGCCGGCTCGGTCTTCGACGCCCTCTTCGATCTCGCCCCGCGCCGCCCGGCCTCCCTCGCCGCGCACACCGCCCCGTTCGAGCGGGACGCCAAGCTGTCCTTCCGCCGCAACGGGGTGCGTCGCCTGCTCCAGGGCGACTGCGACACGAACCAGACCCTCGTCGGCAGCGCCTGCGTCTGCTCGCCCGGCCACTACGACAGCAAGTCGTCCCCCCATCTCCTCATCGGCGGCGTCGACAGCGTCTGCCTCGGCCTCGACCCGGAAGGCGACCTCGCCACCTCCTGCGAGCTCTTCGTCAATCCGCTCGAGACCCCGGGCGTCTGCAGCGTCATGGCCAGCGCCAGCGATGGCTTCGCCCCGTACACCGCCGTCGACTTCAGCCAGAACGGCGGGCCCCTCATCATCCCGTCCGTCGTCGGAGGGCCTGCCTGGCTCCAGGTCGACCTCGAGACCCCGCGCGTCGTCGGCGGAGTGACCTTCCGCCAGTGGCTCAGCTGCCTCGAGGGGTCCACCTGCGAGGGCGCCTTCGTCGGCTTCGAGCTCTGGGTCGGCAGCAACGCCGAGGCGTGGGACGCGCCGGGGAACACCATGTGCTACGCCAACACCGACTCGGCCCGGCTCAGCCCCCTCCACGACGGCGGCGCCGTCGAGTCCCCCTGCATGGGTGAGGGCCGCTACCTCTACCTCGTCATGCCCCCGGCCGACGCCCCGGGTCGGACCACCGTCATGCCCGTGTGGCACCTGCAGGTCCACCCCCCGAGCACCTGCTCGCCCTCCACCCCGTGCCTCCAGTGCCCGGGCGGCATGCTCTCCCGCGCCGGCTCCCAGGCCCTCTCGGACTGCTACGGTGCCGTCGGCGTCGTCGTCAATCACACCATCCACTACGCCCCGGCCGCCCTCAATCAGTCCGTCTTCGACGACGCCCTGCCCTCGAGCATCGAACTCCTCGGCTACATCGAGGACCTCGAGGCCATGCTCGAGAACTGCCCGGCGGGCTACTACTGCCCGACCAGCACCGCCATGCCCGCCGCGTGCCCGGCCGGCACCTTCCGCGATGTCCACGGCGGCGAGTCCGTCGACGACTGCTTCGCCTGCCTCTCGGGCCACTACTGCCCCGCCGCCTCCCGCTCCGTCGTCACCTGCCCCGCCGGCACCTATCGCTCCTCCCCCGGTGCGGGCCAGCCCGCCGACTGCCTCCCTTGCAGCGCCGGCGCCTACTGCCCGGAGGCCTCCATCGCCCCCGTCTCCTGCATCGCCGGAACCTTCCGCGCCACCCCCTCCGCCGGCTCCGTGAGCGACTGCCTGTTCTGCCTCCCCGGCCATCACTGCCCGGCCGGCTCCGTCGACCCCACCGCCTGCCCCGCGGGGACCTCCAACTCCCGCTACGCGGTCGAGGTGCCCACCGATTGCGCCGTCTGCCCCCCGGGCGCCTACTGCCCCCAGGCATCCGTGGACCCGGTCCCCTGCCCGGCCGGCACGTTCCTTGAGGCCGCAGGGGGCCTCGAGCTCGGCGCCTGCGCCGTGTGCCCCGTCGGCCACTACTGCACGGAGGGCTCCGCCGAGGCCTCCGCGTGCGACCCCGGCACCTTCCTGGGCTGGGTCGGCGCCATTCAGCCCCAGGAGTGCACCACCTGCTCCGCCGGCACCTACTGCCCCGCCGCCTCCGCCCAGCCCGTGGCCTGCCCGGCCGGCACCTATCTCGACACGGCGGGCGGCGTCCAGCTGGAGGACTGCGTCGCCTGCGTCGAGGGCCACTTCTGCCCCGCCTCGTCCGCCGCCCCGGTCGGGTGCTCCGCCGGGACCTTCCGGGAGACCCCGGGCGCTGCCGCCTCCTCCGATTGCGCCGTCTGCCCCGTCGGCCAGTACTGCGAGGGCGCCGCCATCGTCCCCGTCGGCTGCCCCGCGGGCACCTACCGCGAGGCCACGGGCGCCATGACCCCCTACGACTGCCTCGTCTGCCCCGTCGGCCGCTACTGCCCGTTCCTCACCGCCACCCCGACCAATTGCCCCGCCGGAACCTTCCGCGCCGCCACCGCGGGCGTCGACCGCTCCTCCTGCGAATCGTGCCCGGCCGGCGCCTACTGCCTC
>JBIPNX010000369.1:0-3028 GCA_044378145.1 Flavobacteriales bacterium
AAGCCTCTGAGACATCAGGGGCTTTTTTGTTTTGTTCAAACTTGCTATCATAATCTTAACTACGCTAATAAAACAGAATTACTGCAAACCAAAGTGGAAATTCCGCTGTAATTGACCACCTTTTTCCGCGTTAAACTGACCACCTGTTCTAAAGCGATGATTTAATTGAAATTAGTTCTTATTATTATTTAATATCAAAAGGCTAAACTATTGATATTAAGTCGAGGTATTATTTATTTAGAGTTAAAACCCAAGATGAGCAGTTTGGACCTGCTACCTTTGACGGGACACTAAGTTAAGATGGAATTTAATTAGAACAACATCTTAAAAATGAAACAGACAAGAAAAACGTACAGCAAGGAATTCAAGCAGAAGGCTGTTGAATTGAGCAATGTGAGAGGTAATGTTCAGGAGATAGCCCGCGAATTGGGTGTCTCTGCTGAATTCATTTACCGGTGGCGCAGGGAACAGGATTTAAATCCATCTCTTGCCTTCAGTGGCCAGGGCAACAAACAGCTTACCGAAGAACAAAAGGAATTGGCCAGGTTAAGGAAAGAATTGGCCAATGTGAAGATGGAGCGTGACATCTTAAAAAAGGCCGTGAGCATCTTCTCCGTGAGCGACCGGAAATCTTCCAATTCATAAAGGATTATCAAAGTGAATTTCCGGTTGAGAAGATGTGCAGAATTCTCAAAGTAAGTAAAAGCAGGTATTATCAGGCGAAGAACTTTATTCTTTCAAAACGCGATGGTGAAAATCGTTCTCTGCTTGCTGAAATCCGCAGGATACATGAGCAAAGTAAGGCAAGCTATGGAAGCCCCAGAATGACTGAAGAGTTAAACAAGCGTGGTTTTGAAGTATCACGGCCACGAGTAGCCAGACTGATGAAGAAGAACGGAATCAAAGCCGTTCATGCAAAGAAATTTGTTGTTACAACCGATTCAAAACACAAATATCCGGTGGTAGAAAATATACTCAATAGGGACTTTACTGCTGATACAGTAGGACAAAAGTGGGTGTCAGATATTACCTATATAAGAACTGCTAAAGGATGGCTGTATTTGACCGTTATCGTGGATGTTTTCGATCGGAAGGTTGTGGGATGGGCATTAAGTAATGATATGAGCGCAGAAAGTACTTCTATCTCAGCCTGGAGAATGGCTACTAAAAACAGACCTGTAACACAGGCTTTGATTTTTCATTCTGACCAGGGTATTCAGCACGCCTGTCAGGACTTTACAAAACTACTACAGAGCTATAAGAAGGTCGAACGTAGTATGAGCAGAAAGGGCAACTGCTGGGACAACGCCGTAGCCGAAAGTTTCTTTAAAACTCTTAAAACCGAACTGGTGTATAGGAACAGGTACCTGGATAAAAATGAAGCTTCGCTATCCATTTTTGAATGGATCGAAACATGGTACAATAGAAACAGAAGACACTCAGCTATCGGAAATTTGACCATCACCGAGCTTGAGGAATTTAACCAACTAAAAAATGTAGCTTAACTTTTTGTCCACTTTTTTATTGCAAGTCCATTATCAATACATGTAGAAGAAATGTACTTGTATGCACTTGCAAACATGCATAGTTAATCACAACAATAAAGCAGTTTACTATTAACAGGTAAAGAAAGGTAGTACTTGTCAATACAGCAGCTATGAAAAATGTGTTGAAGCTATATAAAGCACCTGTTGCTCGACACATAGTTTTGATTACGAATTTCTAACCTTAATTATTAGTTCTGTTATCTAAACCAAATCATAATGCAACAAAAGAACTACAAAAGCTGGGCTTACTTAAAATAAACAAACCATGCAAAACGCAGGGTTTACGTAAAATCCCGGGAATTCTCGAGAAGTATAAACATAGGTTAGGTTTAAAAAACCTCTATAAAACTAATAACCATTAGGTTAATTTAAACATAAACCCAAGGGTTAGGTTTTCATATTTATTATCATTCGGTAATGATTTCAACTTAATCATTGCTTGAAATCAGTTGGTCAATTTGATGCGGAAAAAGGTGGTCACTTTGAACGGAATATCCAGTCTGGGTTATTAACTTGAAAGGTAAAAACCATATTCTCTTCCTGTTGAGTAATTTCCATTTCATAGTCTCTCAAAAACGTATTCACCTCACCAACTTCTCATTTATACAAGACAAGTCCCCAATAGGTAAAACATCTGTACAATATTAAAATGTTAAATATTAAAAATTGAGGTTTATCCCTCATTTTTATGTGATTTATACTTTTTATATTTACATAATATACTACTAATATAATTGGTGGTGGTTTTTATCTTTGTTTAGCCCGGTTCGCAGCCGGGCTTTTTTATTTGTATTTACTGCTAAAAATGGCGGCAGATAAACTCTGCCAAGGCAAAATATATTGTAGCACGCAGATAAAAAACGCTGTATTCATACTAAAAAAATTAAAAAATGAGGGTTATACCCCATTTTTTAATTATTATACTTTATTTAATTTCGCCACGTTGTAGTTTCTATCACACATTTTAGTTTACTATTAGTTAACGTTGCTTTTGCTAGCAATTGTCGAATGATTAGTGTATTGCGATAGAATGTAATCGAATATTAATTAATTATAGGTTTTAATTATGGCAAATTCAGTTATTTATAATAAAACAAGTACCTCTTTTCTAGCGGTAAGGTTTCTGTGGGTTTTACCCTCATTGTATCTTATAGATAACTCAATGCGTAGCTTATTTAGTTTGAATATTCAAGTATATAATATGGTTTATATACTAAACTAATACTAGTTTATACTATCCCAAATAATCAGTACTCTTTTAATTTTTAACTTATGATAAATTTTTACACGTTAATTAAAACAACCAAAGCATACGCTATAATGCTATTGTTTGTGCTTTTTGCATTTGTACAAAATGCTAATGCACAATGTGCTTGTTCCGGCACACTTTTTGGTAATGTAAGTGTTGCAGGTTGGATAGTTAATCAAAACGGAAACGGCCCAACCAATAATTATGCCGGTGAACGCATGCAAATTACTAA
>JBIPNX010000370.1:0-3027 GCA_044378145.1 Flavobacteriales bacterium
AAATGTAGAGGATAAAACCTACCTATACATTCGCACAGGTTCTACTTACGATGATGTGCTGGCTACCCTTAAAGAGAAAGACTTTTTAATAAGTGTTGACCAGTTTGATAAAGTTGCCCGCCAACGAGGGTACGATAAAAAAGTGCGTCCCGGCCGGTACCGCATTAAGCCCCGAATGAGCAATCTGGAGCTGGTAAATATACTGGCAGGCGGCAAGCAGGAGCCCGTAAAATTCACCTTTAACAACATACGCCTTAAAAAAGAATTAGCAGGCAAAGTAGGCAGGAATTTAGAAGCTGACTCGCTACGCTTTGAAACTATGCTGGGCGATGATACCTACTGGAAGAAATACGGCTTTACAGCGGAAAATTGCATGGTGCTATTTTTACCCGATACCTACGAGTTTTGGTGGAATACCGATGCTGATGAGTTTGTTTCAAAAATGGCAAAGGAGTACAAAGCCTTCTGGACTGATGAACGCAAGGCCAAAGCCAAGAAGATTGGGCTTACACAGGCTGAAGTATCTATACTGGCTGCTATTGTAGAAAAAGAGAGCAACATGCGCGATGAGCGCCCCATCATTGCCGGGGTGTATATGAACCGCCTTAACAAAGGCATGAAACTACAGGCCGACCCTACTGTGGTGTTTGCCCTGGGCGATTTTACCATTAAAAGGGTATTAAATTCTGACACACAAATAGACTCGCCGTACAATACTTACAAGTACGAAGGGTTGCCCCCGGGTCCTATTTGCCTGCCGTCAAAAAACAGTATTGATGCTGTGCTTAACTACAAAAGCCACACCTATATCTACTTCTGCGCTAAAGAAGATTTCTCGGGCTACCACAACTTTGCCACCACCTACGACCAGCACCTGAAAAACGCTGCCAAGTTTCAAAAAGCCATGAACCAGCGCGGTATCAATCGCTAAGCACTTATTATTCGGTTTAAAGCAATAGCTAAATTATCGTGAAGTTTGCCCCTGTATTGGGTGGGGGTTACTAATTATTTAACTATACTTGCAACCTATTAAAAAACTATATGAAAAAGCTGCTACTTTCTTTTCTAGCAATTATAACTGCTGCTCAGGTATTTGGACAGCAAAATGTGGGTATTGGTACCACCACGCCCGACCAAAGCGCTATACTTGACCTTGCCGTAAATAATAAAGGTTTTCTTGTGCCACGCCTTACACAGGCCGAACGTTTAGGTATTGTTAACCCGGCCCGTGGCCTTATGGTTTATGATATTGATGCCGATTGCTTCTACTATTTCTCTAACATATGGGTGCCACTTTGCCAAAGCAATGGCCCTCTTTCGGGTGGTTTAACAGCAACGTCTATGACCTGTACCCAAACCCCGCCAAATAATGGTAGCAATACCGGTTTTACTTTTGATAATGACCACGATTCGGGCTTGTTTGGTGTTCGCCAGGACAACAACACCCCGCTTACTACCATGACAGAATTGCGCATGTACCTAAATGGTACTGAGAAAATGCGTGTTACCGGCAACCGTGTTCATTTTGGTGGCGAGGTTTACTCTACCGGCAACTTTACAACGGCTACGGGTTTCCAAAACTGTTCAGACTACCGTTTTAAGAAAGACTTTCAGCCTATAACCTCTGCCCTTACCGGCATTGGCCAGATACAGGCTTACACTTACTACTGGAAACAGGATGAGTTTCCTCAATATGGCTTTAACGACCGCAAACAAATTGGTTTTATAGCCCAGGATATTCAAAAAATATACCCTGAGGTAGTTACTACCGATGCCAACGGATACCTTTCTGTTGACTACGGCAAACTAACCCCAATACTATTGGTTGCTATTAAGGAGTTGAATGATAAACTAACTGCATTACAAAACGATAATGCAGAACTTAAAGCCAAAGTAGAAAATATAGACAAAGGCCTTAAAGCCAATGGCATTGATGTTGACTCTAAAGCTGAAAATAAATAGCTGGTGGCTTTTAGCTGAAAGCTTATAGAATATTAAAATATAACCAATACCTATTTCCCTCTGCCACTAATGTAGAGGGATTTTTTTGAGAGGATATTGGAACATAAAAAGTAAAACTAATGGATAAATTAAAGTTTGGTACCGATGGCTGGAGGGCTATTATTGCCAAAGATTTTACAGTAGAAAATGTGGCCCGCGTTTCTTTAGCAGTGGCCCAATGGTTAAAGCAAAATTTTGATAACCCAAGTTTAGTAATAGGCCACGATTGCCGCTTTGGTGGCGAGCTTTTTGCCGAAACAGTAAGCAAGGTCATGATTGCCAACGGCATAAAGGTAAACCTGGCCAAGGGCTTTGTATCAACGCCTATGATATCGTTGGGCGCTATAAACCACAAGGCATCGTTAGGTATTATTTTAACAGCCAGCCACAACCCGCCAACATACAATGGCTATAAGCTTAAAGGTTACTACGGCGGCCCGTTAAGCCCTGAAAAAACACAGGAGATAGAAGACATCATACCTGATAGTTCAGGCTTTAATATTGATGCACAACCATCGCTGGCTGAAGCTGAGAAAAACGGCATGCTTAAGATTGTAGCGTTGGAAGATGAGTACATTGCCCACGTTGAAAAGAACTTTGACCTTGACGCTATACGCAACAGTGGCCTAAACTTGGCTTACGATGCTATGTACGGTGCGGGGCAAAATGTTATCCGCCGTTTGTTCGACGATATTACGCTACTGCATTGCGACTATAACCCAAGCTTTGACGGACAAGCCCCCGAACCTATACACAAGAACCTGAAAGAGTTCTCTGACCTTATACGCCTATCGGGTGATATTGATTGCGGCCTTGCTACCGATGGCGATGCCGACCGAATTGGCTTGTACGACAACAAAGGCGAATTTGTAGACTCTCACCATATCCTATTGCTTTTGATACATTACCTGGCTAAATACAAAGGCATGAAAGGCAAGGTTATTACTGCCTTTTCTACCACAGCCAAAATGCCTAAAATGTGTGCCCACTATGGCTTAGAGCACGAGACTGTTAAAATCGGTTTTA
>JBIPNX010000371.1:0-3022 GCA_044378145.1 Flavobacteriales bacterium
CCTAACGGTTACTGGTTAAACGGTGGTACTGACCCTAACTGGACTCCGGTACAAGGTTGTGTATTAATCTCAGCTTCTGCTAACGATGTTCAGGCTGCCGCAGGTGGTGGTGAAAACAACGATGGCGTTTACCCAATTGACGTTTACGTTGACGTTTGGGCTAAAGGTACCCCTATCCCTGCTACTTACACTTGGGTAAGTACTCTTGGTACTCCTCCTTACGGTGCAGCTATTAAATACAGCAGCTACCGTATTGTAGTTGATGTTTGTAATGGTATCAGCGTACAAGACGCTCTTAGCCAAAACAAATTTGATGTTGCCCCTAACTATCCTAACCCATTTACCGGTGTTACTACTATTGAGTACAACAACGTAAAAGAAGAGAACATCAACTTTAACGTTTACAACACAGTAGGTGCTTTAGTTTACAGCAACAAATACCAAAGCACTGCAGGTAAAAACATTATCGCTTTTGATGGTTCTAAACTATCTGCCGGTATGTACATTTACACTGTAAGCAACGGTACAGAAACCTTTACCCGTAAAATGACTATCAACTAATTTTAGTAAGATATTCTTTAGAAAAGCCTCTGAGAAATCAGGGGCTTTTTTATTTCACCTCTCTCTTTAGGAGAGGAGGTTAGGTAAATTATTTAAGCTTCAGCCACTTTTTAAAAGCAGCTGTCATCGTGTTATCCTTCCGGTCGATAGAGGAGGTTGCATAATCCCATAATACTGGCGCAGAAATAGCAAATACCTTCTTATTATAGGCACACACCGGCACATTGGTTAATGTCGTAGTCCACGGCGGTACAGGTACAGTTTTATCCGGACCCAGTGTTTCATCATAACCCAAATAACCATAGTAATATAACTCCTTGCCTGTAGCTGAATATAGCGTTGTAAAGCCCTTGTCTTTCAACGTTAAGTAACCTGCACTTTCAACTTTATTATTATTGTAGTTCTGAAATTCATTTATGTCTCCACAGCAGAATGGGCTTAGTTGTAGTTTGGCATCATTCTGCCCACCTGCATTTACTACCGATTGTGAAAACTCTAACCCAAAATGTTTGGCAATGGAGTTAATGGGCATTTCTTCCCTTTTATAGCCCAGCGAGTTTAGAATATTTATCCCTCCGGCATCTTGCAACAGTTTAAAATAATCGCTGTATTCGCCACCCACTATAACAGCCTTGTGTATGCGTTTAAAAACACTGTCGGGCCAGTTTAAATAGGTAGTTGGGTAAAGAAAAAATACCACGTCGTTCTTGCCAAGTTTAGCAGGGTTGGTAACTTCTTCAGCCAACAAAAATTTATAAGGACCCAAACTATCAGTAGCAGTTTTTAGCCACTGCACAAACTGCGTGTTTGGGGTATAACCGGCATATACATTATTTGGCGGGCTAAGCAGGCTGGTTAAAAAGGCTTTATTGTCGCCGTAGTTAATGCCATGCGTAGGTGTCATGTTCCACAGCATTTCATAATCGCCCAATACAGTAATACGGCCCTTGCCCGCTTTAACTGATGCACAAACCACGTTACTATCAACGGTAGCTATATGTTCTACATTGCTATCGCACTTAAGGCTTGCAGGCAGGTAAAAACACAGGTTGTTCAGATTGTATTTATCCGACTTACCTACTACCCATCCCGACTCTACCGAATCGCCTTTTTTAATAGCATCTTTATTTATAGTGATTCCGTAAGGCTGACAAAGTCGGTTAAAATTATCAGCATTGAAATAGTAGTTCTCATGCTCAGCAATAATTACCACATGCGCACCTTTAAATATCAAGCCCTTGTAATAATTAATAAGGTCGTTACTGTAATAGCGGTGTATGGTAGGTGTTAAAACATATGTTAAGCTTGTGTAATCTGTGCCATTTGAGGTAAGCACGTTTAAGCGTTGCGAGTTCTGAATGGTAGTAACCAGTTCGGCACCGTTATTTTTTAGTTCGGTTGATAATTGCGAAATGCCCGATGGGCCGGCATCATTTATATATACAGGTTGAGATAATGTCCTGTCGAAGCACACAATTTGCCCCTTAATACTTAGCGTAATAAATAAGGCAAGGGTAAAAAGGTATCTCATAGCTATTGCTTGCAGTTACAATCGGGCGAAAGGAAGATAACTGTCTTTTCGGGCAAGGCCTCTTTTATCTGGTCGCGCTGGGTAGCGTTTAAAACAATAGAGCGGAGGTCTATCTCTTTTAAATTCTCCAGTTTTTCAAATGTAAACGGTAAGCGTGTAAGTTCGTTTTCCCACAGGCTTAAGTACTGTAGGTTTTGCAAACTGGCCATTTCAACCGGTAATACCTCAATAGCGTTTTGGCCCAGTTCCAGATAAACCAGGTTATTCAGCTTACCAAGCTCGGGCGATATTTTTACAATCGAATTGCGCGATACATTTAAATATTGCAGCTTGGTTAAGGTGGAGATACTGTCGGGAATATCAGTCAGGTTATTACCCCTTAAATCAAGCTCTACCAGGTTTTTAAATTTGAATATTTCCTTTGGAAATTCTTTGTAACCTTTGCGGCGAAGTACCAAACGCTGCACCTTGTCGGGCTCTTTCAGGGCTTCGTCAAGGCTGCGGTATTCGTCGTAATCTACTGCAGGGGTATAGGGTGTAAACAGTTGCGCCTGTGCTTGCAGCCCGGCTGCAAACACAATACATACTACCAGTATGGCGCGTACTATTTTCATTTTTATTTTAATGCCGCAAGGGCGTTAATTTTATCTTTTGCCAGTTGCTCTTTAAGTGCATCAAGGCCGGTAAATTTTTGTTCATCGCGCAAACGGGCTTCAAATTCTATCTTCAACTGTTTACCGTAAAGGTCCTGTTCAAAGTTAAAAATGTTAACCTCGGTAGTACGTTTCTTGCCATCTACCGTGGGCCTGTAGCCAATGTTAAGCATGCCGCCAAATGTTTCATCGCCTACATGCACGTGCACGGCGTATACGCCATCAGCCGGAATAAGTTTATGCTTATCGCCAATTTCAACGTTAGCCGTGGGGTAGC
>JBIPNX010000372.1:0-2990 GCA_044378145.1 Flavobacteriales bacterium
GGATTGAAAGATAAATACGAAGCCCACCATAAGGTACGTATTAAAGACGAAGCTATTATTGCTGCGGTTGAGCTATCGCAACGCTATATAAACGACCGCTTTTTGCCTGATAAGGCCATCGACTTAATTGACGAAGCTGCCTCTAAACTTCGCATGGAGATTAACTCAGTTCCAGAAGAGTTGGACGAGATTGAGCGTAAAATACGCCAGTTAGAAATTGAGCGCGAAGCCATCAAACGCGAGAATGATACCAAAAAACTGGAAGGCTTGGGCGAAGAAATTGCCAACCTGGAAGACCAGCGCAACAGCTTTAAAGCCAAATGGCAGGCCGAAAAAGATATTGTTGACAGCATATCGAAAACCAAAGAGAAAATAGAGGGTTATAAGTTTGAAGCCGAGCAGGCCGAACGCAATGGCGACTATGGCCGTGTAGCTGAGATACGCTATGGGCTTACTAAGCAGGCTGAGGAAGAACTGGAAGGTTTTAAAGCCAAACTTGCCGATACCCAACATGGTAAAGCCATGATTAAAGAAGAGGTTGGCAGTGAGGATATTGCTGATGTTGTAAGCCGTTGGACAGGCATACCGGTAAACCGTATGCTGCAAAGCGAGCGCGAAAAACTGCTTCACTTAGAAGAAGAATTGCACAAACGCGTAGTGGGCCAGGACGAAGCTATTGAGGCTATTTCCGACTCTGTACGCCGCAGCCGTTCTGGTTTAAGCGATAAGAAGCGCCCAATAGGTTCGTTCATATTCTTAGGCTCTACAGGGGTTGGTAAAACCGAGTTAGCCAAAGCACTGGCCGAGTTTTTATTCAATAACGAAAACTCTATGACCCGCATAGATATGAGCGAGTACCAGGAACGCCACGCTGTATCGCGCTTGGTGGGTGCCCCTCCGGGATATGTTGGCTACGAAGAAGGTGGCCAGTTGACCGAAGCAGTGCGTAGGAAACCATATTCAGTAGTGTTGTTAGATGAGATTGAAAAAGCGCACCCTGATGTGTTTAACATCTTGCTGCAAGTGTTAGATGATGGCCGCTTAACCGACAACAAAGGCCGTGTGGTGAACTTTAAAAACACCATCATTATTATGACCTCTAACATAGGTTCGCACATTATACAAGAGCGCTTTGAGGAGTTGAATGAAGGCAACAGGGAAGAGGTAGTAGCACAAGCAAAAAATGAAGTGTTTGAGCTACTTAAAAAGACCATCCGTCCTGAGTTTTTAAACCGCATAGACGATGTGATAATGTTTGCCCCGCTTAGCCGCGATGAGGTTAAACAGATTGTAGCCATACAGTTTAAACAGGTACAGGCCATGCTAAAGGAAAACGACATCACTTTAGAGGTATCTCCTGAAGCAATAGAATGGCTGGCAGAGTTGGGTTACGACCCTATGTTTGGTGCCCGCCCTGTAAAACGAGTAATGCAAAAGCAGGTGTTGAATGAACTGTCTAAGCAAATACTGGGTGGTAAGGTAACTAAGGATAGCCATATAATTCTGGATGAGTTTGACCACCAGCTGGTGTTTAGGAATGCCGAGCCGCTTGAGGTAAAATAACCACCTTTATATAAAAGTTGAAAGTCCCTGCCGATGTATATCGGCGGGGATTACTATTTTTGCCAAAAATTAATTGACTATGAAAAGGTTATTGCCCATACTATTTATACTTGCCTCATGCATTGTTTTAAATGCTCAAACCCCTGCAGATAGTGCCAAGAAGGCTGTGGTAAAACGTTGGAAAACCGGTTTTGAGTTTGGTGTAAACTTTGGTGCAGCTAATTTTAGCAATAACTGGCAGGGTGGCGGTGTAAGCAACTATTCTCTGGGTTCATTACTTAATGCTAAGGCTAACCATACAAGCCGCGATAGTGCAATGGTTTGGGACAATGTGCTTAACCTTCAATACGGCATTATGCGTAACAAAGGCCAAAGCATGCGCAAGGCTAACGACCTTATTTTCTTAGACTCTAAGGTTGGCTATAAGTTTCACAAAGCATGGAGTGTATTTGCGGGTGTCAACTTCCTGTCTCAATTTGCTTTTGGCTATGAGTATGGAACAGACCCTGCAGGCTTAGAAACCCGTAAAAAAATCTCGGCGGTAATGTCTCCCGGTTATTTAACAGAATCAGTAGGTATAGAGTACAAACCGGTTAAATACTTCTCGGCCCGTTTGGGTATAGGTGCTATGCGTCAAACTTTTGTTCTTAACCAGTCGGTTTACAATACGGTTGATACAGTTAAATACGGTGTGCCTGTAGGCGATAAAATCCGTAACGAGATAGGTTTTCAGCTGTTGGTAAACTTTGATAAAGACATCCATAAAAATATCAACCTGAAAGCCCGTTATCTTGGTTTCTACAACTACAGCGACCTTTCTTTCGATAAGATTGACCACCGTTTTGATATCATCTTTACGGCTAAGATTACTAAGTTTATCAATGTAAACTTCAATACCATCTTCCTGTACGACTTTGACCAGATAGACACTTGGCAGCATAGTCAGGCCTTTGCCTTAGGTATTTTGTATAAGATGTAGTAGCAGAAATGTATCAAACAAAAATATTTTTTGATGGAAGTGTAATACATTCATCAAAATTTATATCTTTGCAGCCCTTAAAGTTCGGGGCGTAGCGCAGCCCGGTTAACGCGCCTGCTTTGGGAGCAGGAGATCGCAGGTTCGAATCCTGCCGCCCCGACTGCAAAAAGACCATTCTAAAAGAGTGGTCTTTTTTGTTTTCTACAAAACGCTAAATTCTGACTGTTGATTTCAATGAATGTTTTTATATGAGCATTTCAGAAAGTCTTCATAACTCATAATTACTAATTCATAATAAGAAATTAGTATTTACCTTTCCTGATAATGGTTATGATTAGGCCAATGCCCAGGATACCGGCAAAGATGTAGCCACCAATACCTATTACTGGTATGTTGTGCCACTTAGGTGGTATATCGGAACGTATAATTAGCGAGGATGCTATAATCA
>JBIPNX010000032.1:0-10999 GCA_044378145.1 Flavobacteriales bacterium
TAATTAGCTATACCGCCTTTAAAAGCAGGCCCCGGACCAAAACAAACTATACGCATATTGCGGGTAAAGATAGCTTATAGCTTGTAGCTTTTAGCTGATAAGAGATAGAATTTGGTAATTACTTAGCTACGAACTTAACGGGTAAAATCATCCAGTAGTCAATGGCCTTGCCATCTTTAATGGCGGGTTTAAACTTCAACAGCTTTACAACGCGCAGGGCTTCTTCATCGGCAGCGGCATGGTAGCCACGAATAACGGTTGCCGAGGCTACATCTCCTTTCTCATCTACCAAAAAGCTTATGTAGCTGGTGCCCGATGGTGCATCGGCAGGCATTTTAATGTTGTCGGCCATAAAGGTAAGCATAGCACTTTCGCCGCCAGGGTACTCAGCAGGTATCTCAGGCATACTAAACTTCTTGTCATCGGGCGGAAATTGGCTAAAGCCTAATTGTGCCAATAGGACTAGTGTAATCATAAGTAGTTTTTTCATAAGAATTGATTTTAAAAATTCAGCCCAATGTAACAGGTTGCACAGCATTGCCATTTAGGGGGCAATACTACTGCCTTTGATTTTTTCAATTTTGATACCCCTTTCTTACATCAAATGCCTTATAAAAAGCTAAAATATGGGGCTTAAAAGATATTAAAAACAACACATTTTACCCCTTGTCGGAAAAACAACCTATATATATGTAATATTATTTACATTATAATCAGATAGTTAGCTATTTACATAGCTTATCTAAACAAAATATTTAAACTTACATGTGTAAGAAACTTGCACAATTCAGAAATTTTACATACATTTGTATCACCCTAATGAAAAACACTATGAAAACTTTCACACTAATTTTCGCATCAGCCCTACTTTTTGCCTCTTGTGCTAAAGAAGAAATTGCAATAAATAACACGAATACCCCTAATCCCCAACCAAATAATTACGAGTACTACAACCTGAACATCAACGAAGTACCTCAATTTGTAGGTGAAATTGATGGAACCACTACCCAGTTTGTAGCCGGTACCGATGGGGTAGAAAATGTAGCCTCTGTATCTTACACAGGTAACAATTCTACCCTGGCAACCGAATTCACCGTACGTGAGAATGGTAACATTATTGGTAAACTGGTTATAGCAAAACGCTACATTAACAAAACCAGCCTTACCGATAGCAGCAATGTTCGCCAGTTTTTTAACGTTGGTGAGTATGGTTACTCAGCCGATAACTCTAACAGCGGTGTAGTTATTACCTATATTGATCAAAACAACGTGGTTTGGACTTCTAAAGGTGGCGACAACGCTAACAGCGCTTTCGGTATCCGCAACATTAAAACTGCAGTTACAGCACCTTGCTCTGTAGTTACTTACGAGGTTAAAACTAAAATTGACCTTGGTTGCAAACTTTACAACAACGGAAACAGCATAAGCATCAGCGGTTCGGCTATCGGCCAATTCGCAGTAGCTCAATAATACTTTATAATAATTAAGGATTAAAAAGTTAATTGGTTTGACAACCTCAAAATCCCGCCCTTCGATAAGGCGGGATTTTGTTTTTTATGGTGTGCAGGCTTCGTCTACGCTCAGCCTGACATCCCTACTAATTAACCTGTAGCTTATGATAGTATAGCTTACCTGTCTGCTCTATTCGGAGGGTGTATATCCCTTTGGGCAAGGCTTCTGTTTCTAATTGATAGTTCCCTTTTAACCCGTTTGCGCTTTGCAGTTGCCTGCCTGCCATGTCGTATACGGTTAGGTTATAGCTATAGGTAGTATTGGAAGGATTGATATTGGTAATGCCCTGCGAAGGATTTGGATAGATGGTGAATTGGGTTGAAGCGGGGAGTAATTCAGAAATACCTGATAATGGGTTGCAAACCGCATTTAACTGATTGCCATGGTATTCAACTACACCATCGCTAAAACATCTTATATAGCAGCTCCCTGTTTCAATTATATCTCCGGTACAATCTGATAAGTACCAAGGAAACATAGTTGAGTTGGTAGGGCCAAAATACTCGTTAATCTTGCCTAAAATGCCGTAAGCAGAACTGTCTACAGGTTGTACAAATATCCACCTAACCGGTATGCCGCTTAAGGTATCTACACCTTTGTCTGTAACCTTGAGCTTGGAATAAGGACAAATTTCTGCCCCATAAGGCAATATATCCCATTCATCGCCTATTTCTGCTCCGAAATTATACAGTAAATAACTCCGTTCAGGTACTGTATCATAGGCTGGCAGGTAATGAATAATGCTGTCGCCGGAAATTTGCAGAAAGTACCTGCCAAAAGGCACTATAGTATCTAATACCTGTGTGGGTATACCATTAGGGAATACATACTTTGCTCTATATAATTGATCTGAAAGCGTTTTAAGTTGTTTGCCATTAATTATTGTATCACCCGTATAAACCCGCTTTATTGTGCCAGATATAGTCCAATCAAAATAACTAAAATACCAGGTAGCTCCAATGTTATTAGTCCATACAGCTTGAGATTTAGCTGATAGGGTAAGCAACATAATACAGAAGACAAGCAAATACCTATTCATTGGTTTTTAATTACTTACTCAAATATAGGCGTATGGAATTTAAGCTGATGCCGCTTTAGGGATTAATAATGTCGGGAGCGGGAGGTTAAAATCCCTCGTCTTCCGACTATCGTCGGAATCCACTCCCTTTAGAAAGGGAGATCTTTAAAACTTTCTGACTACTGACCTCTGATTACTGATTACTAAGAATTAATTGCTTCCCACAGCATGTCTTTTAGCTCTTGCAAGCCCAGTTGGGTGTGCGATGAGATTAACACGTGGGGAACGTTTTTAGGAATGGTCTTTTTAACCTCCTTCATCAGTTCGGCATCCAGCATATCGCATTTAGAAATAGCCAGGATGCGTTTTTTATCCAGCAACTCGGGGTTGTACTTTTTAAGCTCGTTGAGTAATATCTTATAGTCTGCTTTAATATCGTTGCTATCGGCAGGTACCATAAACAGCAAAATACTGTTACGCTCTATATGGCGAAGGAAACGTATACCTAAGCCCTTGCCTTCGGCAGCACCTTCTATAATACCCGGAATATCGGCTACTATAAAGGTTTTATAATCGTAGTATTTTACAATGCCCAGGTTAGGCACCAGGGTAGTAAAGGCATAATCGGCAATTTCGGGCTTAGCAGCCGATATAACCGACAGTAAGGTTGATTTACCTGCATTAGGGAAGCCTACCAAACCAACATCGGCCAGTATTTTAAGCTCTAAAACCCTCCATTCGGTAAGGCCTTCTTCGCCCGGCTGTGCATAACGCGGTGCTTGCGTAGTAGCGCTTTTAAAGTGGTGGTTACCTAAACCTCCGCGGCCGCCTTTGGTTAAGATTTTCTCTTCGCCGTCTTTGGTAATTTCAAATATTATCTCGCCTGTTTCAGCATCGCGGGCTACCGTACCCAGTGGTACATCTATAATCTCGTCTTTGCCATTTTTGCCGTGCTTAAGGGCAGAACTACCACTACCTCCATCGGCAGCAATAACATGCTTGCGGTATTTTAAATGGAGTAAGGTCCACATTTGACTGTTACCACGCAGGATAACATGCCCGCCACGGCCACCATCGCCACCATCGGGGCCGCCTTTGGCGGTAAACCTGTCGCGGTGAAAGTGCATAGATCCCTGTCCGCCTTTACCCGAGCGGCAGCAGATTTTTACATAGTCGACAAAGTTTGAACCGGACATACTTGTTTTAAATTAACAAATGGGACAATAGAATAACCAGCAATGTAAAATACATTGTTTGCTGATTAATTTGCAAAGGTAGCTAATTATTAAACAGTAACGCTAGAGCGTTCTACGGCAGAGCAAAGGGTATTAAAAATATCGTCGATAGAACCTACGCCATTAACCACGCGAAGCTTGTTTTGCTCGCGGTAGTAATCTTTAAGCGGGGCAGTTTTGTTGTTGTATTCTTTAATACGGTTTTCAATAATGGTTGGGTCCTGGTCATCGGTACGGCCCGACATTTTACCACGGCTCAACAGGCGTTTCATCAACTCCTCATCATCAACCTCAAGGGCAAGCATTACAGTAATAGCAGTGCCACGGTCGCCCAACAGCTTATCCAACGCACGGGCTTGCGCTACTGTGCGTGGAAAACCATCAAATATAAAGCCTTTAGAATCGGCGTTTTGGTCAATCTTGTTCTCAATCATGCCAATAACAACGGTATCAGGAACAAGCAGGCCCTGGTCCATAAGGGCTTTAGCCTCTAACCCCAGTTTAGTGCCCGAGGCAATTTCGCCGCGCAAAATATCACCGGTAGAAAAATGTACAAGCTTATACTTCTCAATAAGCATAGCCGATTGGGTACCTTTGCCTGCACCCGGAGGGCCAAAAAGAACGATATTTAACTTCTTTTCCATTACTGAATTACTCTTCTAATTTATAAATGTCACGCAAATTTCGGCCCAAACCATCATAGTCTAAGCCATAGCCTACTAAAAAATCATTTTCAACTTTAAATCCAACATAATCTACCGGAATATCTTTGGTATAAGCCGCGGGCTTATAAAGCAAAGCCGCCACCTTAATTTCAAGTGGGTTCATTTCTTTAAGCCTTGCAACCAAAACCTCAAGGGTGTTGCCTGTGTCTACAATGTCTTCTAAAATTACAACCGTGCGGTTAGTAATATCTTCGTCAAACCCAATTAGGGTGCGCACGTTGCCGGTAGTTTGAGTTCCCTGATACGATGCCAGCTTAACAAACGTTATCTCGCAATCAATGGTCAGGGTTTTCATTAAATCGGCGGCAAACAAAAATGAGCCGTTTAGCACTGATATAAACAACGGTTTTTTGCCCGCAAAGTCGCTGTTCATCTTATCACCAATAAAATTTACGGCGCGCTCAATGTCATCCGATGGAAGGAAACGTTTAAAGTGCTTGTCTTTTAGCTTTACTACAAACATAAGCCGCAATTTTGGCGGGGTGCAAAGATAGTTTAAAATATATAAGTGTGTAAGCTAATCAAAATTTAACACACGCAAGCCACAATTTGTATTAAAAATAAATAAGAGCAAGTAGGGCGTGTCGTTTTATTTCTAAAATTGCAAACTCATATACCACAACATATTATGCACCGTCGCGACCTTTTACGCACCCTGGCACTAACTACTGCAGGACTTACTGTTTTACCCGCTTTTGCTAAACAAAACTATATGAGGGATATTCTAGGCCCCGGTTTTACAAGGGGCGATTTTGGCGATGACTTTTTATGGGGGGTAGCCACGGCCGCTTACCAGATAGAAGGTGCGTGGAATGTTGACGGCAAAGGCCCATCTATCTGGGATACCTTTAGCCATACCAAGGGCAAGATTAAGACTAAAGAAAACGGGGATATTGCCTGCGACTTTTACCATACTTACAAAAGCGATATTGACCTGATAAAGGAAATGAACATGGATGTGTTCCGCTTCTCTATATCATGGTCGCGGGTAATGCCTAACGGCACAGGGGCTGTAAACCCTAAGGGTGTTGAGTTTTACCATAACGTAATAGATTACTGCCTTAGCATTGGCGTACAGCCCTGGATAACCCTTTACCACTGGGATTTGCCACAAGCACTGCAAGACAAAGGCGGCTGGCCTAACCGCGCTACCTTTGATGCGTTTTGCGAGTACAGCAACTGGGCTACCAAAGAGTACGGCAGCAAGGTTAAAAACTGGATGGTGCTAAATGAGCCTATGGCTTACACCGCACTTGGCCACTTAATTGGTATGCATGCCCCCGGTAAAAAGAGCGTAGGTAAATTCTTAGGTGCTGCCCACCATACCGCACTTGCACAAGCCGAAGGCGGACGTATTATCCGCAAGAATGTGCCTGATGCTAATGTAGGAACTACTATTTCGTGTTCTGATATTACCCCGCTAAAGGAAAAACGCAAGCATATAAACGCTGCTGCGAGGGTTGATGCCATGCTTAACCGCTTTTTTATTGAGCCATTATTGGGCATGGGTTACCCTGTAGATGTACTGCCCGGTTTTAAAGGAATTAAAAAGCATTTTGAGCCCGGCGATGATGAAAAGCTAAAGTTTGATTTCGACTTTATAGGCATACAAAACTATACCCGCGAGCTGGTAAAATACTCGTGGTTCCCTCCTATTATGTGGGCATGGCAAATTACTGCCGATAAAAAGCCGATAGACAATATTCAGATTACCGATATGAACTGGGAGGTTTACCCGGAAGGCATGTACAACGTGCTGAAGAAGTTTGCCGCTTACCCGGGGGTTAAAAAGATTATTGTTACCGAGAACGGCGCTGCCTTTACCGATACGGTTGTTGATGGCCGCGTGCACGACGAGAAGCGTACCAAGTTCTACCAGGATTATTTAGCGCAGGTATTACGTGCCAAGAAAGATGGTGTTAATGTTACAGGTTACTATTGCTGGACCTTGATGGATAACTTTGAATGGGCCGAAGGTACACGCCCGCGGTTTGGCCTTGTATACACCGACTTTACCACCCAAAAACGCATTATTAAAGACAGCGGATTGTGGTTTAAGGATTTCCTGCGGAAATAGTACTCAGGGGTCAGAGATCAGAAAGAAAATAACTTTCAGATTTCAGATTTCAACTTTCAATTTTCAGATTACTTTCCGCTTCCTTTTAGTACGGTAAGTACCGTATAAATCATGATTTTGAAATCAAGGGCAAGGCTCATGTTTTCTATGTACAGAATATCGTACTTAAGCCTTTCTACCATCTGGTCTACGTTCTCAGCGTAGCCATATTTTACCTGCCCCCACGATGTAATGCCCGGCTGCACCTTCAGTAAAAAGCGGTAATGCGGGGCTTTGTCTACAATCTTGTCAATGTAGTATTGCCTTTCGGGCCTTGGTCCTACAATAGACATTTCACCTTTCAATACATTGTAAAACTGGGGTATCTCGTCAAGCCTTGTCTTGCGCATAAATTTGCCAAAAGGCGTTATGCGGCTGTCTTCGGTGCTCGATAGCATGGGCGTTCCCTTCTCTGCATTAATCTGCATAGAGCGGAACTTGTAAATATTAAACACCTTACCGTGCTTGCCTACGCGCTGTTGCTTATATATAATAGGGCCTTTAGAGGTTGACCATACAATAGCAGCCGTAATAAAATACACAGGCGAGAATATGGTAAAGAAGATAATTGATACCACAATATCAAACACCCTCTTTAATGTTTGTTGCCATACAGGCATTAGATGCGATGACACCTCTATTAACGGGGCGCCGAAGATCGCCGTCATTTTTACCTGGCCCGATAATAAGCCTGCCGTATCAGGAATGATTTTGATAAGCACATCGGTCTCTTCCAAATCGGCAATAATGCGCTCTATATGGTGGTGCTCGTTGCTTTCAATGGCAATAATAACCTCCTCTACCTTTTGCTCGTTAATTATCTTTTTAATGTTGCTAAACTCGCCCAGGCGCGGCACATGGTTATCCATAATATGCGCCTCGGGACTGCTGCCGTTAACATACCCTACAAACCTGTTTCCACTCGATTTTTTCTGACTTTCAATCTCGTCGTAAATCTCTTTGGCCTTATCGTCGCCACCAATAAGCAGGGTATTAAACCCTATAATACGGCGATGTATACGGTGGTTGGTTCGGGTGGTAAGTATCAACCTGAATATAACCGTAAGCAGGTAGTGGCTTATGAATAATGCGCCTGCCAATTGGTAGTAGTTGGTGTAGCGCGGCACATCGTCGTCCAGTACAATGGCAAAGAACAACACTACCGTACCTATAAGGGAGTGTGCAAAAGTCTGCCCAATTTCACCAATACGCGATCTACGGAAGATATTAGAATAATAACCCATTATTGCATACAGCGTAAGCCAGAATAAGGGAACAAGTATAGCGCCGGCAAAGTAGTTCTGGTCGTCTAAGTAGCCCTTAAACTCTTCGGGCAAAACACCTTCAACATATACCTTACGGTAAGAGAAAAACGCAGTCCAAGCCATAACCGCAGCCACACTATCGGCCAACAGGTACTTACCGGTTTGGAAACGTTTATTCATTAGTTGTGTACCAGTTTAATGTTGTCAATAAAAATCTTAACGTCTTTGGTGGTGTCTTCGCCCACTTTAAGCGCGCCAAAAAACAGTTTAAAATCTATGGCGCTGTTTTCGCCGCTTATGTATTCAGTAAGGTTGATGTAGATTTTATTCCAGTTCTCACTTTCGTTAAACTGGAACAACTGTTTTTGAACTACGCTGGTCGGGTTGTTTACATATATACCCATAACAAATGGGTGGTTGTTTTTATAATCCAATTCAAGGTATACAGGATTACCTCCTCCGGGCAAAACAACATTGCTGTTCATGTAATACAAAACAGTGTCAACCTTGCCCGGGGGCATGTAGATAGCACCGCAAGGGCCTTGGTACAAATCAGGGCCACTGGTTAGGCGTACAATGTCTGTGTCGCTTTTAACAGGGTCCTTCATTAAGGTAAAGCCTCCACTGGTAAAGTCTTCTATATAAGGGAAAAATATATCCTGAAAATAGGTAACCGTAGGCTGAATAACGGTAATGCTGTCTTTGGTCAGTTTGGTAGTAACCTGGTAAAACTGATAGAATGGGTACGGAACACGGGTAGCAGATATGCCATTCATTTTAATACCACCACGCACCTGTATAATATGGTTGCCTTCTTTTAACACAGGGATTTTGCAGGGTAGCTGAAAAGCGCCCAACGGTTCGCTGTCAACAAATATCCACGCATCGGTAATCTTATGGCTGGCCGAACCCTGGTTGGCATTGGTAGTAACCTTAATGGTATCTATTTGTATGTAAGCAGGGACGCCACCGTTAGGTATCTCTTTTTCGCAGGCAGTAAACAGCACTGCAACAAAAAGTGTAAAAACTACAGGGACTAAGTATCGACGAATCACCATGGTATGTTAACGCAAAATATCACAAATTATTGCGCTAAGTTACAAAGGCTGGTTCATTTGTATGCGTTCTATTACCTGCTGGGCTACCTGCAAGGCAGCTAAACCATCGTGAACGCTTACAGTAGTAGGCACATCGTTAATTATACTATTTGCAAAACTTTCCAGTTCGGCTTTTATGGCGTTAGATTCTGTTATCTCGGGGTTTTCAAAGTAAATCTGTTTCCAGCCTTTGCCGCCTTGGGTTTCTATAGCCAGGGCAAAAGGGTCATCGGGCTTGCCGGGCAAGTCTTTCAGGCGGACAATCTCCGTAGTCTTTTCTAAAAAATCTACCGCCACATAGGCATTGCGCTGGAACATACGGGTTTTGCGCATCTTCTTAAGCGATATACGGCTGGCCGTAAGGTTAGCCACACAACCGTTATCAAACTCTAAACGGGCATTGGCAATGTCGGGCGTATCGCTAACTACTGACACACCGCTGGCGCTAATCCGGCGCACATTGCTGTTTACCACGCTCAACACAATATCAATATCGTGTATCATTAAGTCTAATACTACCGATACATCCGTTCCGCGGGGGTTAAACTCAGCCAGGCGGTGGGTCTCAATAAACATGGGGCTATCAATGTATGGCTTGGCGGCTACAAAAGCAGGATTGAACCGCTCTACATGGCCTACCTGAACTTTTACGTTAGATTCGTGGGTTAGCTTTTCAAGGTGCTTGGCCTCATCTACATTCTCGGTCAAAGGCTTCTCAACAAAAACATGCTTAAACTGGGTAAGCGCTTTTACGGCATACTCGGCATGGGTAATGGTTGGGGTAACAATATCTACGGCGTCGTTAAGGAAGATAAGCTCATCAGCGCTGTTGAAGCGTTTAACGCCATGCTCTTTTTCTATTTTGGCTGCCTGCTCATCATCAATATCGTAAAAGCCGGTCAGCTCAAATTCAGGAATATCCTTTAACAGCTTAATATGGATGTTGCCTAAATGCCCTGCGCCAATAACGCCAATTTTAACCTTAGCCTGTTTTTTCATTCTATACAAAAGTAGGTGGGTTGAACAGGTGGTTTGCGGAGTGGGTTTGGAGTTATTGAACGGGGTCGTGTGTAAAACTAAACATCAAAAAAAAAAATCTATCGTATTTGTACGATTAAATATTAATCGTATATTTGCGATGAAATATTTTAATAACCATGGCAACTATAAATAAACAGGAATTTGAAGCTACCGATGTTGAGTTGGCTGAATTTGCAAGGGTAATGGGTCACCCGGGACGCATTGCAATACTTAAAACCCTGGCAGAACGAAACGAATGTGTATGCGGCGAGATAGTAGACGTACTACCGCTGGCACAGGCAACAGTATCGCAGCACTTAAAAGAACTCAAAAAAATGGGCCTTGTTCAAGGGCGCATTTCGGGCGTAAAATCGTGTTATTGTATAAACTGGGAAGGTTTTGAACGCTTTACCAATGCCATGCAACAGTACATAGACAAGATGAACCAATTGAAAAAAATTGGCACTTGCTGTTAATCATCCTAAAAACAAAAAAATGGAAACTGAAGAAAAATTAAAACAGATAGTAAAAGATAAATATGCCGAAATAGCCTTGCAGGACAAGGAAAGCAATGCGGCTTCGTGCTGCGGTGCTACCGGCTGCTCTACCGAGGTATATAATATTATGGCCGACGACTATACCAAGTTAGGCGGCTATGCCGCCGATGCCGATTTAGGCCTTGGTTGTGGACTGCCTACCCAATTTGCTAAAATTAAAAAAGGCGATACGGTTATAGACTTAGGTTCGGGCGCCGGTAACGATTGCTTTGTGGCCCGCCACGAAACAGGCGCCGAAGGCAAAGTAATAGGCATTGATTTTACCGAAGCCATGATTGACCGTGCACGGTTAAACGCTGAGAAATATGGCTTTAATAATGTAGAGTTCCGCTATGGCGATATTGAAAAAATGCCCGTTACAGCCAACGTTGCCGATGTTATTGTAAGCAACTGCGTGCTTAACCTGGTGCCCAATAAAAAAGCGGTGTTTAAAGACATGTTCAGGGTACTTAAA
>JBIPNX010000481.1:0-10991 GCA_044378145.1 Flavobacteriales bacterium
TTGTCAGGGCTGGATTTGCCAGTGTAAAAACCTTACCAGATTTGGTTTCGTTATTAAATTATGGCAAGACTCATGTTTATGGAAAGGATTGCAAGCCTTTTGAGCTAAAGCAAATCACTTATTATGCTAATCCGGAAATTTCGAAGAGTAGGTACCGTTCGTTCTCAATAAAGAAAAAGTCAGGCAAGGAGCGATTAATAAATGCTCCCGTACCAGGTCTTAAGGCGATACTTCGATCCTTAAATTTCTTGATTCAGTGTGTTCACGTACCACATAAAGCTGCGACTGGGTTTGTGCTTGGGACATCTATTGTAGATAATGCCAAGATTCACGCTGGGAGCACTTACGTCTACAATATTGATCTGAAGGATTTCTTTCATGCTTTTGATAGAAACAAAGTCAAATTGGGTTTTATGAGGGCGCCTTTTAGTCTTAGTAAAGAAAGGGAGCCGATTGCTTTCGTATTGGCCTGTCTGTGTACACATCCCTTCCTTGTTGAAGGAGAAATGCAGATTGTCTTGCCGCAGGGAAGTCCCACATCACCAACAATTACCAACGTTTTGTGCGAATCTCTTGATCGAAGACTAGCAGGACTTGCAAAGAGGTTTGGCGCGAAGTACAGTAGGTATGCGGATGATATCACATTTTCAGCTAATCACAACATCTATGTGAAATCAGAATTCATAGATGAGTTACATCGAATAATTGAGGAAGACCAGAACCTTGAAGTGAATAAATCAAAAACTCGTTTGCAAAAAGTAGGTTACAGACAAGAGGTAACAGGTCTAGTTGTTAACGAGAAGGTGAATGTTCGAAGGAGATACGTAAAGCAAATACGCATGTGGCTGTATTATTGGGAAAAGTACGGGTACCAACACGCGCAAGAACTTTTCGAAAAGGACTATAAACAGGATAAAGGCCATGTGAAAAAGGGTGGGCCAAGTTTGATGAATGTGGTTGATGGTAAGTTGGAATTCCTGAAAATGGTCAAAGGATTTGAAGACTCAACTTACAAAGTTCTTCATGGCAGGTTTACTTCACTGCAAGTAGTTAAAGCCGAAAAAGCTAAAGATCGAGTAGATTTAAATGCAGTTGTAAATGCTATAATCAATAAGGGGCTCGATGAGGGTATTGCATTGTACGATAAGTTCAAGAAACAACCAGAATGACAGAAGAACAGAAGCTCAAAAAACTACTTGAGATTATTGGAGACCTGATTAGGGTAGAAGGTAATGAGTGGCTTGTTGAAGATTTGCTAGCGATGGTCGAGAAAAACGCTGATATCGGGACGATAGCTAACAATCCCGTAATTCAGAGAATTCATGAATACTGCATTGAAGACCGGTTGCAAAAACAGGCTAGCGAATTTTACAAGGAATTTCCGGTTCCTGAAATAGTTGACCAGTTGATTGCTGATTACATGAAAATGGAGCATGAACGAAGAAGGGACAATTTCGAAGGTTTTTGCTTTGCAATGTTCCAGCAAATCGAAGCAATTGTAAACTGGGTGCACGAGAAGTATGTATTACCTGAATGGGACAATATAAAGGGCACTGTAGTAGTGGATTATTACAATATGCAATCTGCAAAACAGGTAAAAAAGAGTCTTCAAGAAGAGGTTTTGGGGAAGTCTGCTCACTGGGACATCTTTCCAAAATTCAAGTCTGTGAACTTTGTTTATTGCTCTGATAAAAAGGTCCCATTATCCTACTTATACAAGGTTAGTAATGATCTTTTCTACGAATTAAAAGAGAGTCGAAACACAAGTCATAGAGGCGGCACTAAGTCTTCATCTCAGCAACAGGTTTTGGATAGGATAAAAGATAATGAGGCCGGTTTCTACATGAAGTTTTATGGGTATTTGTTCGAGTTCGTTAGGTCACTTAAAAGTTCATTACCGGTAGACGCCAATGAAGCAGAAGGATATTCCAGCATCTCTAGAGCAAATTGATGAATTGCGCAGATTGTTCAAGTCATAGAGGATGATGTGCGGTATCAGTGCACTCTATGTAATGACCTTTGAAGAAAGATTCTAGTCCATGAGCATATTTAGTCACTTCAAGCACCTGAACCTCTCTAATGATCAAATCAACGCCCTCGAACAATTGGGGCACTTCTTGGATAGTGATTATGATGTTTTCCTTCTAAAAGGTTACGCAGGTAGCGGGAAAACCACATTATTGAAAGGTGTCGTTGATTATCTGATTTCGAACGAACGACCGCATCAGCTCATGGCACCAACTGGTCGGGCTGCTAAGGTTATCAAGGACAAAACTGGTTTTGATGCCACGACAATACACAAGGGCATTTACAGTTTTGATGAGCTTCAGGAATTGGGAAATGATGACGACCCTAAAGATGACGTGTCATTTGTCTATTACTACAAAGTCCGTTTGAGCACCCTTGACCATGCGGTGGTTTACATTGTGGATGAAGCTTCTATGGTATCAGATGTGACGAGCCAGGGGGAGTTTTTCAGGTTTGGTTCAGGAAAGTTGCTAAACGACCTTGTTCAATTCTCGCGAATTCAGCATCCAGCATCAAATGCGAAAATTATTTTCATTGGAGACCCCGCACAGCTGCCTCCAGTTCAAATGAACTTCTCTCCTGCCATGGACATGCAGTATCTGAATGAGCAATATGGGCTATCAGTAGTGGAGTCGGAAATCAAAGAGGTAAAACGGCAAGGGTCAGACAGTGGTATACTAAATTCTGCGTCAAAACTCAGAAAGTGTCTTACTTCTGGGTTTTTCAACGATTTTGATTTGAGCGAGTCGAAAGGTGACATTCTGAACCCAAAGTATGAGGATTTCCTTGAGACATACTTCGATGCGAAAGGCACTAAGGTTATCATCAGCTATAAGAATAAGACATCATTGGACCTCAATAAGCAGGTCCGAATAAAGAAGTACGGAGTTGACCTTCCACTCCAACCTGCGGATACCATAATTATTGGGGGAAACAATTACAGATACGGAATAGTTAACGGAGAATTTGGGGTTGTGGCAAACGTTAGTCCAGTTACCGAAACTCGAAACGTTGTCTTCAACCGAAAGGGCGGAGGAACCAATTCGATACACTTGACATGGAGGAAAGCTGAACTGATGGTTTCTGACGAAGACGGAGGCAGTAGGTCTATAAGCGGTTATGTTTTAGAGAACTTTTTGTACGGTGATAACTACCTAACACCTGAGGAGCAGCAGGCTCTTTACATTGATTTCAAGAATCGCAACCCTAGATTGAAACCAAGGACAGAAGAATTCAAGGAGGCTATTTCAAGCGATCTGTACTTCAACTGTCTCAAGATTAAATTTGGTTATGCCGTGACATGTCATAAGGCACAAGGCGGTGAATGGGATAATACTTTCGTTGTTTGGGATAAAGGGGTTTCGTCAAATTTCAATTTCTACGAATCTGAGCACGATCGGAGCGGAAAATCTAATGCCGAATTCTATCGATGGGCTTACACAGCAATTACAAGAGCATCGAAGAGATTATACTGTCTGAACCCTCCGTATTTCGACTCATTTTCTTCCATGTCATTCATTGATATCGAAGTTCAAAGGGCGTTTGAAGAATTGACGGACAAAAGTTTGGAGGTAGAAGATGTGGTACTGGATGACGAGTTGTTAAACGTGCTACGGCAGTTCGGACTAAATGATGCTGCCGTTGCGTATCAGAATCATTTTATCGAGCGAAGGCATCATTTAATAAGGCAGGATATTGAAATCACTGGTTGGGTGCGAATAGGCTATGAAATCCATTACACGTTTCAACGAGGCGATGAAATTGCTGGGTTCAAATATTGGGTCAATGGTAAAGATCAGTTTAAACCCACAGTCCAGAAAATCCCTTCAAAGTGCAATTCAGATCAATTCTCAGATTTCATAACGAAGCTGTTATCCAACGTATGTTCCCTGAATGTTGTGCGAGACACTGTCGAAACCGTTTTGGATAAGGTTGAATTCGAAGCTGGAATTGAAGAGAAAAAGCCTTTTCTAAGAAGTTTATTTGATAGTCTAACGGTCAATTTATTAGATACCGGAATCAGCATCTCCAACATTTCTCATTTAGATTACAGGGAGAGAGTTACCTTCAATGGTCAGAGGGGCGAGGCCATTATTGACTTTGAGTATGATGGGGCGGGTTTTTTTGGAAGGGTTCTACCTCTTCCACAGAGATGCACGGATGCGTCAATATTGGTTGCGGTCAAAGCAGTGGTGAATAAGCTTAAAAACACGGACCATGTCGTTTAAAGAGGTTAAAGAATTACGCAAGTCTGGAAAGTTAGATGAGGCCTTAACATTGGCCAAATTAACACTTCAAGAAGCGCCAGATGACATCTGGGCAAAACGTGGATTGGCTTGGGTGCATTACGATTACATTAAGCTGAACGCTGCTCCTGAAAAGTACGACAAGTTGAAGGAGCATTTGTTGGCATTAAAACAGCTAAACCTCCCCGAAGAGGAAGTCATGGTCTTTGATCAATTAGCGTTCCAGATCGGGAAGCTGTTGTTTACAATTAAGGACCCAGGTAAGCTTTCTGAATCCGCTGTTAACCTCGATGAACTATTTGAGATTATAAAGGGGTTTCACTTTACAAAGCCATCGGAATCGTACACGTTTCTGTATCGATCATTTCACCGGTTTAATAAGGTTTGGATGGGTTATTTGGACTTTGCTGATTGGTGGGACTTTAAGAATTTTCAGTCAGTTGACTTTCTACCTAGCGAGTTTAACGGGAAGAAGGTCATGGCAGTGGTTGAACAAGCTTACGTTGGATATGCGCGGAAAATCATTGCCGATACCGCAGTTAGCCGAGGAAGAGTATTTGTATTCATAAATGACCCGATGGCTTGTATTAAGGTAGAGCCATTTATTGTAAAATTGGAAGCGTTAGTAAACGATCACCCAGAGTTTCAGTATCCGCCTTATTATCTCGCAAAACTCTATATAGCTTCAGCAGAACAATCCAACAAAGCTTTAGAAGTTTTCTTGCCTTTTGCCAAAAAGAAGCAAAACGATTTTTGGGTTTGGGATATGCTTGCAGACCAGTTTGCTGAATCTGACAAGGACAAGTACCTGGCTTGTTTATGCAAAGCGGCCAGTTTAAAAAGTCCGGAAGACTTCCTTATCAAAGTGAGACAGAAGTTGGCACATGCCTTGGTCGAGAGAGAACTGTTTTTACAGGCTAAAACCGAGATTGAAAAAGTCTTAAAGGTTAGGCAAGTACACGAATGGAAGATTCCGGCTGAAATTCAAGGCTGGATGAATGAAGAGTGGTATACTAGTACCGAATCCAACAAGTCAAATTCAGAGTTTTACAAAGAGCATACTCCTTTAGCAGAGGAGATTCTATATTCAGACAGGGAAGAAGAGTTGGTCGTAGTGGAATTTGTTAACACCAACAAGCAGATGCTAACTTTTATATCTGAGGTTAAGGAATCAGGCTTTTTCAATTATTCAGCATTTATCAAAAAACCAAAGATTGGGGATGTGTTGAGGGTTCGGTTAGAGGCAGTTGGAAAAGACGGTTTCCACAAAGCTTTAACGGTAAAAAATACCAATGAACAATTGCCATACATGATCAAACAATTTAACGGTGAGGTAAGGCTTGTCGCAGGTAAGAACTTCGGGTTTGTCCAAGATATATTCATAGATGCTCGCATCGTGGAAAAGTATGGTTTGGTAGATGGGAAAGCTGTCATGGGGAAAGCGATTACATCATACGACAAGAAGAAAGGAACGTGGGGTTGGAAAGGTTTT
Organism: Flavobacteriales bacterium; assembly: GCA_044378145.1. Classification (GTDB taxonomy): domain Bacteria; phylum Bacteroidota; class Bacteroidia; order CAMBQF01; family CAMBQF01; genus CAMBQF01. Next base: position 5,767 of record JBIPNX010000481.1, read on the forward strand.
GAAATTGATTTATTAGCCAACAATCAGAAACCCTAACCATGATTACACTCGAAGTCGTATCAACGTCACCTTTTAAGCGGTGCGCATTTTCTGAAAACGAATATTGGTTTCTTATTCGAATATCTATCGATGATGAGCCGTTGTATTATCTAAGGCGGTTCGTTGAACCAGACGAAGATTTTACAGTTGGAACAACTTGGGAAGTAAATGCTTTATCTGATACAGATATTCGTTTAAATAAACTCCTAAGGCTTGGTTCCATTTCTCATTTGGCTGACCAGCATCAAAACGACAATCCACAAAAGGGTATGGGGCTAAATACGGTTATGAATTTTGGCAGATGGGACGGGTACGAGGTTGGAATCGTCTATCTATTTGACCCTGATTACCTTGATTGGTGCATCAGCAACATTGATGATTTTTTCATCGATGATATTGACCTTCTGGAAAAGTTTGGGGTCTTTCCGCTAAGAAAAGACTCAGTGAATGAAGTGTTGAGGATAACCAACGACCAATCTTTAGCACCATGGGTCAATGAATGGAAGTCGATTCAAGATTATGCTTCCGCAGTTGGGTATGCTGATACCACCTTTCGATTCTCTGATGATTTGAGGCGACTGAATGAAGAAAAGTTGAAAAGGCTTGGTTTAGTATGATAGAAACAGTTAAAATAGATGGTCAGGTTTGGATGGCTAAGGACTTGGATGTTAATCACTTTCGAAACGGGGATGTTATTCCCCATGCTCAATCGATGGATGTTTGGAACTGGGCGGGTGAAAATAAGATTCCAGCATGGCGTTTTGCCGTAGACGAGCATTCCAAGAATCCTAGACACGAAAATCATGGAAAGCTCTACAACTGGTATGCGGTGAATGACCCGAGAGGATTAGCACCGCTCGGTTGGAGGATTCCTCATAAGGTTGATTGGAATGGTCTCATTGACCATTTGGGAGGAAGAGAATCTGCTGCTTTCAAGTTAAAAAGCAAAACAGGTTGGTTACCAGGTAATGAAGGTTCGAATGAATCAAATTTTAACGCAATTGCTTATGAAACTGTTTTTACCAAGAGAGATGGAAAGATTCATGATCATTTCAAATTCCAAGAAGTACGATTTTGGTGTTCATCTGAGTCCGCGTTTAACTATAACGCTATGTTGCGATACGCTGACGGCTTGTATATCACGCATCACAATAGCGCTAGTTGTGGAGATCACCCGAAGGGTGGCGGACTTGCGGTCCGATGTTTGAAAAACAGAAATGGAGTATATCACCCTGATGGTTACGACTTGTTTTAGAGGTTCAAATCCTTGTTGCGTTATGTAGTTGGCGATGGATAAGCAAATTTAGCGCTACATTTACTGTGCAGAAACTCCGCACAGTATGGCAACCAACAAAAACGCAATCCTCCGCTTCAATGTCCTTGATAAGTGCTTTCGCAATCTTGGTCGTAAATATTATTTCGAGGATTTACTGAATGCCGTCAATGATGCACTGGCTGAAGAAGACCCAAATACAAGTGGTATTAAAACACGGCAACTTAGAGAGGATCTTCGCTTTATGAGAAGTGAAGTGGGGTATGGTGCGCCTATAATCACTATTAACGAAAATAGAAGACAGTATTACAGGTATGAGGATAGTTCATTCTCTATCAACAATAGCCCAATTAATTCTACGGAGGCTAGCCAAATGAGAAGTGTTTTTCAACTCCTAAGTAGGTTTGAAGGAAGTCCAGGTTTTGAGTGGGTCAGCGAGTTGTCAACCTTATTGAAAGATAAGTTTACCGTAGGTGGCGATGATCGAAGTGTCATTTCGTATGAGACCAATGTTGACTACAAAGGATATAATCACATCACGCCTTTGTTCAACGCAATAGTTAACAAACGGGCCTTACGGGTAAAGTATGAGCCTTTTGGTAAACCAGAGTTTGAGCTAACGTTTCATCCTCATTATTTAAAGCAATATAACGGTCGATGGTTTGTACTAGGCCTTAATGAGGAATACGAAATGGACACCTGGAATATGGCTTTAGATAGGATTAATGAAATCAATGAAGCCAAAGTCAAATATCATGACAGCGACCGAGATTGGGATTACTACTTCTCCGATTTTATTGGCGTCACCAAATCAGAGAACTCCAAAGCGGTGGAGGTGAGACTATTATTCTCGAAGGAGGCAGCAAATTATGTTCTGACTAAGCCAGTACATCAGACTCAGAAAGACGATATTCTTGAGGATGGTTCTGTGCTAGTGCGCATTAAAGTGATTCCGAATTACGAATTGGAAAGTCTCATTTTATCTTTTGGCCAAAAGGTCAAAGTGCTCCAACCTGACGAGTTAGTATTGTCCATTTCAGATCGATTGAAAGAAGCAATAGCAGGCTATTGATTTAGTGTGCAGATATACTGCACTACGACTCTTTTCCTTTGAGTCACTAAATCAAAAGCCATGAAAAAGGAAACTCAAAAAATTGTTAGCCGGTATGCTCTTCAAACGGAAGACGAATGCGTTAAGGCGGTATTAACTTCCGAATTTGAATCATCAGACAAATCCTGTTCTGCCGAATGGATATTAACTGATCATTGCATTGAACGTCTGTCGGAACGAGGATTTACCCACCGCCATTTGCTTATGGCAATCGAATATGGTCAAGAGTATTTTAAACAGGGGATGATCTTCTTCGTGGTATGTTCCAAAAGATTACCTAATGGATTAAGCTCATACGACCGACACAAATTGACAAACATGGTGGTCGTGGTTTCTTCTGATGCCACGGTGGTTACCTGCTACAATTCTGATAGTGGCTCTAAGCACATTAAAAGAAAGCGGAAGAACCTTTGCCAAGAAAAATCGGCTTCCCGAAATTGGTTGAATTGAAACTAGAAATAATAAAATTTAGATGAAAACACACTACCAGGCGATTGTAGATTTCTTCTCCGATATGGACATTGAAATGCTGGACGCGTTTTTAGAGAAAGAAAAGTATCAGGACATGGCCAAGCCAAAGTTCATGGCATTACTAGGCAAGGCCTTTGATATAATGAAGCGGTTGGGGGATACTGGTTTAGAAATGTATCCAGGAGCCTGCATCGGTTGCGAGAAGAACAAGGGATGCACTGGCTACTCATTCGTTGGCAACAAGACTGGCAACTACATGAACGTGATTATTAAGGCTGACGATAATCGCGTCCTTGATATTTTTGAATGTTCTTCATTTAAAAGTGACGGGGCGGAAAAAAGAGGTCGAAAGGTTCGGATTGACGACATTTTTGGAAACAATGAAAACCTGAAGGAAAACTGAGATGATAAAACAATTGAATAAGATTAAGGTGTTTATCAATCGAGCATATCGATTATCGCTGGATTACCAGAAACAAGAGAATTTAGTTTGGGAAGACCTTAAGAAACTTCATACTGAGGCCGAATGGAGATCTGGTATTTATGAAACCGACAAATCCATCGAAACGGTCTTCGCAATTGCCAATGAAACTCCGAGTGTTTATCATTTTAGGTTGTATGAGCAGGAGTTGCAGTGTTCTGTGAATGTATTGGAAGGATTTGAATCGGAATTAGCAACTGACGTTTTCCTTTTAGCTTCTCACTTCAATAATCTTTTGAAGGTTGGTGTGGTTCAGGTCGATGTAAATTCTGCTACTGTGGCATACCGCGTTAAGAGAGATATCCTAGTTCCCTTGCTATACGGTGGTGAGACCTATGAGCTAATGAATAGGCATTACGATACTTCGAAGGATATTTATTGGGCTTTTCAGAAATTAGTGGTAGACAGCGAAGAACCCGCATTGATAATTGCAGATTTATTGAAAAGCAGAGAGGAAAAGGGGGCTCAGGCTGAAGAGCCTTGAACTTCGAAGCTTTAACAGAATTGATACTACCTGACTAATCTTTGAATATGACCACAACTTGCAAATCCCAGACAACAACCGACCACAAAGAAATAGTCGAAAAATTCGCCAAGGCTTTGGCTAATTATCGTGTTGATATGGTAGAACCACTTCTTGCTGAAGGAGAGTACAACTATTATGATATTGATGGCGAAGAGATTGAAGAAGGCGATAGGCAAGGAATGATAGATTATCTCAAACGCGTTTGTGAGCCCTTGCGTTTTTCAGCATCAGAGCCGGCAACAATTGAATATGACCAATGTCTTTTCTGTAGGGTTGGTAATCCAGTAGTTCTTTTTAATGGCGGAACATTTCCACATAATCCACAGGAGTTCTACGAGCGGAACAAGCAAGGCTTGATGCTAGAGTTTGAAGAAGTTCTGATTTCGGGAATGACATTCTGCGGAACCTTTGTCCAGACTCAGAACGAGTATAATTTTTTAAACAAGGAGTATCGTTCACCGAACTCGATGAACTTTGATGAATTTGACCTGTAGGACTAGACGAAAATGGCAGACAAGATTAAATATTACAGAATAACAAAGGATTGGCAGTTGATTGCAGGTGACCACCCCGATACGGTTAACTCTGAGGCCACTCTATACTGGATACGAATTGAAGAAAGTGACCGCACTAGTTATAGTTCGAGTGGAAGGCCTTATAAGTTGAGTGATTTCGAGATTCTTGACAAGAACCTCGATAAAGCCAGTTTGCACAAGAACTCGTTCTCCATAACTCGGATTCTTCATACCAACACGACCGGGTGAATGTATGATGTCACGTTTGAGGATGGTTGTGGTAAGAGTCGTGTCGAAATAATGAATATGGGTAATTTGACGAAGGCCTTGGATCGTCTTAGTAACTTGGATAAGTTCCACTCGTGGATTGAATATGACCTAAGTGGTGAGAACAAAAAATTGAAGAGCCGAATAGAAGGTTTAGAAGAACGCTTACAGGAACAAGTGGATTCCAATTACGCTGAAACTGAGGCTTTGAACAAAGAGATTTCTGAATTGCAAGAACAGATAAAGGAATTGAAAAAGCTGAAGAGGTCTGTACGGAAAACAAAGAAGTGAAGGAGAAAACCGAAATGAGGTAAAGGTTTTTTTTGAATCAAATGAAAAACTTAAAACGTATAATTGAAACCTTGTTCAGAAGAGGTAATTGCCCTAAATGTGGTGACTGGATAGATTCGGGAGACGATTGTTGCCAAACATGCGGGTATCCGTGGAGTGACTGAGCCGCAATTGAGTAGCTTTGATGATGTAGCATTCTTAGCGCATCACGATGACCAGTATTTCAGAATTTGAAACGGCTAAAGTCCGCA
>JBIPNX010000373.1:0-2985 GCA_044378145.1 Flavobacteriales bacterium
AACCAAAGCAAAATAGCCTAATACAAAGCCACCGGCATAGGCTAATAAGACGAATCTTTTCTCTTTGTATAAGTTAAAAGCCAGTAAGGCTATAAGAAACAGTATGCCTCCATAGGCCTTTAGCAAATCGATTATACTGGCAATACTGAAGAATTTCTTTATAATATCCAGCGGTTTCATTTGGTACTGAACCATTTCAACCGATAGCTTATCGTACCCCGCCATTATCTTATAGTTCAAAGCTGCTATTATAATAATGTAGATGCCTATAAAGAGTAAGCTCTTTTCTTTTGGCCGCTGTAAATAGAAATAGCCAAAAACCGCAGGCAATAGCAGGCTGTATAATGGGTGCGACAGTAAAACAAATACAATGATAAGCGCATTGGCCACATACCATACTATCTTATTCTTAGGAGTGTCCTGCCTAAGCTTGGCCAATAAGAACAGAAAAGGAGAGGCCAGTATTAATTCTGATACGGGGTTGAAATAATTCCAACGCAGGCCAAACAAATAAGCAAACACAACACCTAAGCCAAGGGCCGGGGCTTTAAAAACACGGGCCAGAATTATATACCAGGTGGCAAAATATGCAAACTCTGAAATGCTAAACCCAAGCAGAATGTACTTTAGGGGCATCTGCAGCTTTATCATTATATATGGCAGCCACTCTACAAATACCGATGAGGGCCTGTGGTGCACAATATTAAACCCGCTTTTGTGTATCATGGTAAAGAGATACCCTGCAGCATCGCCATAAATACGTTCCTGGTTAAATACTATAGAGAATATGAATAATACAGGCAGGGCAAAATACAGAACCAAGCGGTTGTAAAACTGTTCGTTTCCGTTTAAAGTGGTAGTGCCCGCTGGTGCCATTGTGTTTAATTGTGCTATGGCAAAGCTAATTGCTTTTTTCAAAAGCCTGATGTGAGGCAAAATATTGTTTTCAATCTCAATCGCTTTACTATATTTACCAAAATAACCTCTAAAAATCTCTCTATGAATCCATTTGTTACCTCAGCTATTTCAGCGCTTATTCCTCTTCTAATTGGCTTTATATGGTATAATCCAAAGGTATTTGGTAATGCCTGGTTGAAATCTATCGGCAAAACCGAAGAAGATATGAAAGGAGCTAACATGGCCTTAATATTTGGCCTTACCTACCTGTTTAGCTTTATGTTGAGCTTTTTTATGCTGGCAATAGTTAGACACGAGATGGGAATGTTCTCGCTTATTAACGGAGCCAGTGCAGAAGTTGAAACAATGGCTAAAACAATACTTGCTACTGTTGGTGACAGATACAGCACCTTTAAACACGGAGCATTGCATGGCACTATTGCGGCTATTTTCTTTGCATTGCCTGTTTTAGGTATTAATGCTTTATTTGAACGCAAAAGCGGAAAGTACATCTTTATCCACCTTGGTTACTGGGTTGTTACACTTGCCCTTATTGGTGGTGTAATGTGCCAGTTTACACTTTTAGATGGTAAAATGTAATCTAATCTATCCCGAAATAAAAAATCCCCCACCGTTCTGGAACAGTGGGGGATTTTCTTTTTACACTTTATCAACCTTACTAAAATTCTGTGTCTTCGTGGGGAATAAAGGCCTCGGGTGACGAGCTTTTATTCAGTTTCTTAGCCTTGCCTGTCATCTGCTTCATCTTTTTTGTAGGCTTGCTGGTAAGCAGCTCTGCAAAGCTGAACGATTGCGGCTTGGCATCCTTTTCATTCGTACGTTTAAATCTTCCTTTCATTATATAACAAATATACAAATTTTCAATGGATAAACATCGTTTATCTGTGACCAAAAATATCGCTGCCTATACGTACCAAGGTACTCCCCTCTGCCATGGCTATCTCATAATCACCGCTCATACCCATCGATAGTTCGGTAAACTCGGGTAAATCATACTTTTCTTTAACCTGTTTAAATAAACGGCCCAAATGGGCAAATTCAGCCTTAACCTGTGCTTTATCATCGGTAAATGTAGCCATGCCCATCAACCCATAAATGGCAATATTGGCTAGTGGCTCGGCTTTTAAGGTATCTAACAGGGAAAACAGTTCATTATCATCCAGCCCGTATTTAGTATCCTCATTAGCTATATAAACCTGTAACAGGCAGGGGATAACGCGGTTGTTTTTAGCAGCCTCTTTGTTTATGCCAGTAAGCAGTTCAAGGCTGTCTACCGAGTGGATTAATGCCACAAACGGCGCTATGTACTTAATTTTATTGCTTTGCAGGTGGCCTATAAAATGCCATTCAATATCCGGTGGAAGCACAGCATGCTTATCTCGCATTTCCTGGGCCTTGTTCTCGCCAAACACCCGTTGCCCTGTATTATAAGCCTCCTGTATTAATTCTACAGGCTTGGTTTTAGACACTGCCACCAGTTTAACACCTGCATGCAAGGTGCTTTTAATACGTTCTATGTTTTGCGCTATACCCATTCTGCTACAAAAATAGCTGCATTTATCTTATAAATAGTAAGTCCCCCTCACTCCTTTAGGAGAGGGGGATTTAGGGGGTGAGGGAAATATTGTGTATGTGTGGTAGAATAAAATACTTTACTTTGCCTAGGATTAAATTTTTAAAGCCATGTCGGTACATAAAGAAGTTAAGCGCGTTACCACCAATGTTTTGCAGGAGATGAAACGCAATGGGGAGAAAATTTCTATGCTAACAGCCTACGATTTTTCGTTGGCCCGCATTGTAGATGCTGCCGGTATGGATGTTATACTTGTGGGCGATTCGGCCTCTAACGTAATGGCGGGTCATGAAACTACCCTGCCCATTACCTTAGACCAGATGATATACCATGCCGCTTCGGTTATCCGTGCGGTAAAACGTTCTTTAGTGGTGGTAGACTTACCTTTTGGTACCTACCAGGGCAACTCAAAAGAGGCCTTGAATTCTTCTATCCGTATAATGAAAGAAACGGGCGCCCATGCTGTTAAGCTTGAGGGTGGCACTGAGGTGGTA
>JBIPNX010000375.1:0-2983 GCA_044378145.1 Flavobacteriales bacterium
AGGAGGGGGTGTCAGGACGAAGTCGTGACGGGGGTGGTAACCTTAGAGCGTGTAGTTAATAACATCGTTTTCGCGTGCCGCTTTAGCGGTATCCCGACATTCATCGTCGGGAGGGCTATTTCCATTTTAAATTTCTCGTTTTTCATTTTTCATTCCCATAGAGCGTGTAGCTAAATCACTTGTTTTCGCGGATTCTATTTTAGCGCCCGACTTAAACCAATACTTTAAGTAAAAATTGAAAAGTTGAATCGAAGAAACTCTCCACCTATTTATAGGGGGAGATGTCAAGGTTATTAGATTGTGTTAAAAACTAAAATTGATTTTAGAATAGCATACATGTAATTTTGATAACCTACTCTATAATTGATGAAAACAGAAAAAAAGAATGAAAAAGGGAATTCTGGATTAGTATTTTGTATATCCCCATTACAATATAAATTGTTTGATAAAAGATCTGCAAGGCCAGTATATTATACAGATATAAGTAATAATGATGCAAATAAACCAGGAATGGTTATTCAAGAAATTGATGATATAAAATTTAATGGCTCAAATTCCTTAACATATTTCATTCCTAACAACGTTGGCATCTTACTTTCAATCGCTCAAAAATCAACAAATTCAGCAAAAGAAATATTTGAAAAAGAATTAAATCCTAATAGATATAATCATTCTTTAAATAAAACTGATAATAATAAGAAAGATCATGTTATTGAAAAATCAGTTATTATATATGACTTTATAGAATTAATACAAACAAGTATTGTATTCTCATATACAGCATTAGAAGCATTTGTTAATTTAAGTATTCCCGAAGATTATAAATATAACCAATTAATATCCAACAAGGGAATTACTGAAGTTTATGATAAAAGTGCAATTGAAAGATGGATTCCCTTAAAAACTAAATTAAGCGAAATATTAGTTGATATATATCAAACAGAAAATCTATCTAAAAAACCAATTTGGTCGAGCCTTGTTAAGTTAGAAGAATACAGACACGATATTATCCATCAAAAATCAATTAATAGAGTTGAGTTTTATAAGAAATATTTTAACTCTGATATCTTCAAAATATGTCTGTCTGGAGAAGAAATAATTAGTTTCTTTTACAAACATTATAAAGATAAAAACTACACTAATCCATTATGGCCTTGGCTAATAAATAAAGAATACGATTTTCCAGTAAAACAATTTGAATCAAAAAACTTTGAAGTAATTGGCAATCTATACGAGCATAGATAACCTTTCAGTTAGATTCCCGCCTACGCGGGAATGACAATCAACTTAAGTTTATCCTACCTACACACCCCACAAACTCTTAAACCACGGGCTCTGGCTGCTGAAACTGTTATCTTGCTTACCTCGTGGTTACAGCGTTTTAATGCGCTGCATTGGTAAATGTGGTACACTTCGGTTTTACCATTTTCGCATACATATACATACTCTGCCGGTTTAGCCGCAGGCAATTGCCCAACCAAAGGCTGCACCAAAATAAATAATGAAAGCAGTATTGTTTTCATAACCACAAGGTACGGATAAAAATCCCTCCCTCCTGCCCTTGGCAGGAGTACTCCCTTTAGAAAGGGAGAGTGGTTTCCTAATTATTTACGTTGTAGATTCCTGCTTTCGCAGGGAATGACAATCAACTAAGAATCCTTGTACTTCAAATCATTCGCTTCTTTAGCAGCAATAATTTTCTCTGCAATTTCAAGACTTTTACTTCTTGGCATATCAAGCCCAATATTTTCACGGGTGTAAAGCAATAGTCTCTCTGAGATTTCTATATCTGTTGCGTTATTATTTACAACCATGGAGAAAATCTCTCCAATATAACCGTCGTATTCATCTTCCGCACCATCAAATCCTTTGACGCCGATAGGGTCCCAATCATCCCACAAAATTGTGCGGATAGTTTTATATAGCTCCTTATTTTTCTCGGAGAGTTTCATAGCTTAAATTCTATCACCTAGAAGCTAAAACCTAACACCTAGTATGCGCCATTCCTCTTACGGATAAACCACTCTATAGCCAATAGGCCTAGCAGGATAAAGAATATCCAACGCAGGTTAATCAGGTCGTCTAAGCGTTTTTGGGTGTACGATACCGGCTTAATATCCTCACGCTTGTTAAGGTCTTCTAATAGGTTATCAAGCTGTTTAGGGTAGTACATTTTGCCGCCTTTCTTCTGTGCTAAAGTATAGAGCAAGCGGTGGTCGGCAACGGTATTGGTAAGCTCTACCTTAATGGCGGCAATGCTAAACGAGCCTGCCTTGGCGTAGGTTTTATCGCCCAGTTTGGTGCGGGCAGAGTATTTATATTCGCCCGGAGGCAGCTGCCCTGCATTTAAGCGGTAGGCGTTGCTTGTTTTGCTAAAGCGGTAGTTATAGCTTTTGCCATCGGTATTGGTAATGGCAATATCTACATCGGGTGTGTTAACCAGCTCGTAGCTTTGGTTGTACAGTTCGCCATCCAGTATAATAGGCTCGTTCTCGTTAAAAATGGTTTTACCACTCACACGAAAATAGCTCTTATCTTCTTTAACAGAAAGGTATTGCACCACCTTGGTAACAATCTCGTTAAAAATGTTGTGGTTAAGGTTATTCTGGTAGTCTTCCAGCCTCCAGCGCCATACACCCTCGCCGGCTATAACACCCGTGCGGCGGCCGTTAACCTCGTTAAATGCAACTAAGGGGTTCTCAGTTTTAATGGTGCCAATTTGCTGGTAGCCCAACACTGCCGCAGAAGTCGTAGTACCATACGTTCCGTAAGGGGCCTGCAGCGGCGGAAACAGCGGCAATGCCTTGCGGGTTTCGTCGCTAAGGGTAAAGTACGAGAAGTTAGGGGCAATGGTTAGTTGCACATCGTTAACAGATGCGCTGCGGGCGCCTGTAATGCTAAGGCCTGCACCCAGCTTGTTAAACTGTATAGTGTTGGTTTGTCCGCCTAAAATGTACAGTGCAGGCAGTTGCTTGGCTGTAAG
>JBIPNX010000374.1:0-2983 GCA_044378145.1 Flavobacteriales bacterium
CAACAGAAAAAGGGAATATGAACGATTTAAATTGAATAAAAACCGCTTAAATAAAATAAATAACTTAGTTTTGAATTAAACTAAAACACTCCTTAAGGAAAAGTCCACTTTAGTTTGAAGACATACACCAGCTATATTCTTTGTATTTAATCTTAGGCCTGCTATTGGCTGGTATTAGTTGCAATTTTTGCATCATACTATAAATACCCTTTTTGCCTCCAAAATCGCCCTTAAACCATAACATTAATTTGGGTACTGTTACGGTGTTGGCTGTGCAGTCAAAAACCACCTCTTGTAACAGGTAATTATTGGTGGCTAGGTCTAGTTGCTTATTGATTAACTCAGGCTTATAAAAAGCAATGGGTGGGCAACTTGCCGCCCCGCAGTTTAAGGCAAAATGTATGCGGTAGTCTACCATTTGCAGCCTATGCTTCCGTTCAAATCTATTAGGAAACCATTTATTAAAATAGCCCAGCGAAAGTTTAGATTTTGAATGCCTTAAAATGCCGTGCTCAATATCATCAAAGCTTAATTTGTAGCCTGCAACGGCAATACTTTTAGCACTAAAAAATTTAGCCCTGTTGGCATACCTTGCGGCGCTATCTTTTAACTGTAGTTGAATATTAGCATTGTATATATTCAGCCAAAAAGCCAGCTTCTCATCTTCTGTTCCCAGTTCATCGTTTAAAGCCGATGCAGGCAGACTAGCAATACTGTCTTGCAATGTGCGGGTATCTTCGCCCATTTTTACCTTTAGAAGCAGTTGCTGCGATAGTATTATTAAACCGTAAACCAATAGCTTCATATATTTTATACTAATACTTTCTCAAAACAAACACTATCAGGCATTCCGGCGTATTGCCCATAGTTTGGGGTGATGGCATAGTTGTTCTTACCGTATAGTCCAATAGCTTCAGGCATTTTAGTACCTGTTTCTAATATGGCTTTAGAGTAGTTTAATTCTACCGCCCAATTCTCTAGCTCTTTCAATACCATAGAGGCTATACCTTTGCCGCGGTAAACAGGTAATAGGTACATGCGTTTTACTTCTATTACATTCTCTTCGTAATGCTTAATAGCCCCGCAGCTAATGGGTGTTTCTCCATCATACGCTACCACAACATACTTAATATCATCGCTTTTGTTATACTGGGCATAAACGGCATCATATACCTCGCCCTCGCGGCCTATAAGGTCTTTATCCAACTCAATAACTAGTGTGCGGTAATCGGGGTTTGAAGAATCGGTACGCAGAAGGGTTATCATGGGGGTTGCTTTAATAGGGCAAAGATAAGTAGGAGATTTCTGCTTTAGTAGGAATGACTTCCAAGGGTTCTAAATTTTACCCAAAATATCTTTCACCATTTGAAGATTTGCTTTTCTTCTAGCCTCATGTTCTTCGTTTACAATTTTAATATTATAATGGGGTTTGTGGTCATATATGAAATCCTTCACCTTTTGAGCTGGCATTATATTACCATCTGCTATATCGGTAGATCCACCCAAAGTCAACCTATTTAATTCTAAATCGTTAACAAAGTTTATTGATTTTGTTCTCTTACAATCAATAAGCGAAAGGCTCTTTAATTTTGAAGTACCTCTTAATGGTTCAAAGTCTTCCAGATTGGGACAAAGGTCGAAATCGGCAGATGTTAAATTGCTACAACCATGTAGCACATTAATATCATTTAGGTTACGGCAATTAACAATTTTAATTTTTTCAATAGAATCTAATGAAGCAAAACCATCCAGACTTTTTATTGGAGATATTTTAACCATTAATGATTTAATATTTGTTAAGCTTTTAATAGCTGACAGGTCAGATTCTTTGAAATAAATTAATGACAAACTACTTATGTTACTACACTTTTCAATTCCCTTTATTTTATTTTTTCTCCAATACAACCCTAAGTATTCTAAATTAACTAATGCACTTAAATCTATGGGATTCTTCACTCTTGAATCTCCGCCAATAGATAAATCCTTCAAATTTGACAGTCTACTTAAAAAGCTGTAATCCTGATCATACGCACAATCAATACTTAGTTTTTCCAGGAATGTGTAATCACTTAGAAATGATAAGGTATCTAATCTGTCTAAATGGTCAAATATCCTCAACCCGGCTAAATTATTATTCCTGATTGTTTGCTCTACAAATGATGCTGTATATCCTTTTTTGTAAACAAGCAGGTTATCGTAATCAGTAATTTCTATATCCATAAAACAAACTTAATTAAAAAAATCCCCATCTCGTAAACGAGACAGGGATTCTATATTCATTCAATTGCCCATTGACAATTGACCATTATCAATTGAAACTATGCTTCGACAGTGTAGTTAGCCAATACGTCGTTAAAACGTTTCTCGGTGCGGCCTTTCCAGTCGCCTTTGTGGTAAGCGTAACCTGCAATAAGCGGCATAGCTATAGTAGCCTCGGCAAATACCATTTGCTCGTTAACTACGTCAACTTTACCCCAAGAGCAGGCTTCTTTTAATGTAGAGCCAGAAAGGGCGCCATCGCGCTCGTCGGCAACAGTAATTTGTACCGCGTATTTATGCATAGGTGCGTCTTGCTCCAGAATTTCGGTAGCAACTACAATGTCCTGAACAAAGTTCTTAGGAACACCGCCGCCAATCATAAATATACCCGACTCTAGGTTATGCAATTTGCATTTGGTAATTTCTAAGAAATCTTTTGCAGAGTCAATAGAAACGTGGCTCTCCGGGTTATGCCATTGGTGGTGTACTAAACCAAAACCGGCAGAACAATCAGAGAAAGCAGGAACAAAAATAGGCACACCTTTTTTGTAGCACTGCCATACAATGCTGTTCTCGCGGTATGGAGCGTATTTATCGTTCTCGTCTAAGAAACGGCCCATCTCGATGATGAACTCACGGCTAGAGTGTGGCTTACGTGGAATTGTATTGCAAATCTGGGCAATGGTATCATCGCACAAACGCAGGTCTTCCTCGTCAATATAGG
>JBIPNX010000033.1:0-10944 GCA_044378145.1 Flavobacteriales bacterium
CGTGGTAAGCGCGGTTAGCCCCATTACGAAGGATAAGGGGCACATCGGCAGTAGAGTAAGTTATGTAATAGTAAATATGGCCAAGCTCGTGCATAGAGGTTTCCCACCACTCGGTATTAGGCTCTACACTCATTAACGAACGTACGTCTTTGTCATAGTCCATGTGCCATGCCGAAGCGTGGGTGTTTTTCTTAAACCCTGCATCAGATTTCAATGGATATAAGCTAGACTTTTCGTAGAACGTTTTAGGCAGTTTAGGGAAGCCAAGGCTTACGTAAAAATCTTCGCTTTGGGTTACAATCCACTCCGGCGATTTTTTACCAAGCTCACCATCAAGGTTAATGCCTTCAACGTCTACAAGGGCTGTCCAGTCTTGTCCCCAACGGTTAGGCATCCAGTGTGCGGGAATCATATCAGGCACCGGTTGCTTGTATTTATCGGCAAGGCGGTAACGTGCCCAGGTATGAAGTTCGCGGTATAACGGCCATACCTCTTTTACCAGTTTGCGGGTAAGCTCCATCATTTCTTTGGTGCTCATGTTATAGTCCGATACCTGGTACTCGAAGTAATTTTTATAGCCCAGTGGAGCAACGGTTTTGTTACGCAGGTCTTGCAGGGTTACCAAACCGTCTTTTAGTTTCTTGCCTACTTCTTTGCTGGCATTCCACACTTTAAGGCGCTTGTTAACGTCGTTCTCCTCGCGCAACATTTTCTCAATGTCGTTAGGGGTAATCTCTTTGCCATCAAGCATAAACTTGTAACCAAAAAGGTCTTCGGTTTGCTTGTTTTGGGCATCAATGCGCTTTTTAACCAGGTCGCCCGCAGCCTCCGGATTGTTGCCTGCCATGTATAAAATGGCGTTTAGCTGGCGCACTTGCAATGGGGTTAGCTCGTCTTTAATTTTCAGGTAGTCCTGGGCTTTTTCAACCACCTTTTTGCTACCGGTAAATTTAGAGTAGGCTTCATCAGCATCCGATGCTTTTTTCTTGGCCAGCGTGTCGCCATCTACAATGTGGGTGTTAAGGTCCCACTGCGCTTCAGACGATACAGTAACCAATTTTTGCCACTCCTTGTTATAGTCGTCGAGCCAGGTTTGCACCTCTTTTTGCTTTTCGGGGTTAGGCTTAGCGCCACCGCCTCCGCAAGCTGCCAGCAGCGCAATAGTGGCTGCTACAAGTACCAGTTTTTTCATATCCTAAATGTTTGTGCTAATGTAACAAATAGGTATATATTTACAGTAAAATATTACAGCTATGAAGCATTTACTTGGCTTATTATTTATTGTGTTGACACTGAATGTATCAGCACAAACCCTAAGGGGAGGCAACGGCCTTAGCATAGGCAGCATAGAGAGCAACGGCACTGTACGTGGCAGCAATGGGCTTTCTGTTGGGAGTATAGATAGCGATGGCACTGTACGAGGTTCTAATGGTTTATCTATTGGCCGTATAGATAGCGATGGTACTTTCCGCGGTAGCAACGGACTTTCTATAGGCCGCTTAGATAGCGATGGTACTGTGCGTGGTTCTAATGGTTTGTCTATAGGTAAAATAGAAGATAACGGCACCGTGCGCGGAAGTAACGGCTTAAGCATTGGCAGCGCAAGTGGTATACCTAAAAAATGGGCAGCAGCGGCATTCTTCTTTTACGAGTTTGAGCAAAAGTAATTAACTACCACAGTTTAGGAAGAAACCTTCCTACCCGCTTTTTATAGTCGGCGTAGCCGGGATATTTGCCTGATGAAATACCCTCGCTAAAATCTGAACTCCCCTGGAATAAGATTAGCAATAACAGGCAACCTGCCATGCTCCAGTTTATGGGGTAACCGGTAACTACTACACTAAACAGGTAAAATACAACCCATATTGCTTGCTCTGCAGCGTAGTTAGGGTGGCGCACCTTAGCCCATAAGCCTGTGTGCACAAAGCCTTCAGCATATTCACCGGTTAAGGGTTTACCTTCGGCTTTAAGCTTGTTCTTTTCTTTATGAAAATCCCATTGTTGCTGGTCGGCAATGGTTTCAATAACCAGCAGGCCAATAAAAACCACAGAGAGCACAATCTGCCAAATGCTAATGGGTTCGCCCAGGTGTTTAAACAGTACAATCATGGGTAGGGTAAAGGCAAGCACCACTGCATTTTGATACAGGCAGATAAAGAAGAAGCTGAATAACGTCCAACGTACTTTGCCTTTTAATACAGGGTTTTGACGGAGTATTGCCCAACGGTAATCTTCTTCGCCACTCCAAAATTTCCAGCTATAGGCATCGCGGCGTGCAAAGTTCAGGGTGAGCCTTATGCCCCATAGTGTTGCCAATATAGCCATTAACACCAATGATGCATCGAACCCGCCTTTATAGGCCATAAACCAAACGTAGATGATAGGTACTATACTCCACAGCTTATCTACCTGGCTATTGTTGCCCGATAGTTCGCTTACTACAAAGCAGTAGATAACAACACCTGCTGCTATGTACGATACCTGTATCAGCGTTTCTTTTTGAAGGGCTGTCAGCGGTTCATCAAAGTAAATAGTAACCAGCGGAATAGCTATTACCGTAAACAGCAGTATGATAATTGTCTTAACTAATCCCTTCATAACTTTTAATTTTAGTACTAATCACTAACCACTACTCACTTAGCAACCCCGGCCTGCGCTCTTGTGTGCGCTCAATGGCTTTATCGTGGCGCCATTTATCAATCTCTTTAAAGTTGCCCGATAGCAATACGTCAGGTACTTTCCAACCACGGAATTCAGACGGGCGTGTATATACGGGCGGAGCTAATAACCCATCCTGGAAAGAATCTTCTAAGGCAGAAGTTTCATCGCTTAACACGCCCGGTAACAAGCGGATTATAGAATCAGAAATAACTGCTGCGGCAAGTTCTCCTCCAGATAAAACATAATCGCCAATGGATATTTCTTTGGTGATGAAGTGTTCTCGAATGCGCTCGTCTATGCCTTTGTAATGCCCGCAAAGAATAATCAGGTTGCCTTTTAGTGATAAGCTGTTAGCCATAGGCTGGTCAAGCAACTTACCATCAGGACTGGTATAGATAACCTCGTCGTACGTGCGTTCTTTTTGCAGGGCTTCAATGCAATTTACAATAGGCTCCATCATCATTACCATGCCTGCCCCGCCACCATACTGATAATCGTCAACGCTTTTGTGCTTGTCGGTGCTGTATTCGCGTAGGTTTATAAGGTTCACTTCAACAAGCCCTTTGGCTATGGCACGCTTTAAAATAGAATGCTCAAAAGGACTACGTAAAAGCTCTGGTAATACGGTAATAATATCTATACGCATAGGGCAAAGATACTAAATATAAAGCCCTCCCTTTAAAGGGAGGGTTTGGGTGGGGTTAAACAAAAATCCCGCCCTGTTAAGGAGCGGGATTTTCTAGAAGCTAGAAGCTAGAAGCTAGAAGCTAGAAGCTAGAAGCTAGAAGCTATTAGCGTAAGCCGTGCATCATTTTTAATAGTTGACGAGACAGGAAGAACAGTATTACCGAAGCAATACCTGCCAGTCCTATAAATATTACAAAGAACTCGTACAGGTTAGTAATAGGGTTACCAAACAATTTTGGTTTTGATGGGTCTAAGCTCCATACTTCCATTACCGATACAAACTTGCCTTTGTTTAATTCGTCAGGGGTCATTTTAAGAACGTAAGCGTTCTTTTGATCTGCGCTAACAGCATAGGTGTATTTGGTTTTACCGCCTACCACTAAAATCTGTTTTAGTTTATGCGGAGGTATAACAGCCGGTGTTGGCGCTTTTACCTTTTCAATAGCAACCAGTTTATCTGCATTTCCTGCAGCCGATTTGCTGAAAAAGTCAATCAATGGGTCGGCAGTCATGTTAGCCATAAACTTCTCCATGCCTTCTTTTTCTACAGGGGCAGGTTTGTTATCAGCCGTAGTGCTCACTTTCCAAAGTACAGTGCTGTCAGGTTGTTGCGATGCAAACCAGGTAGTATCCAGTTTTACGGTAGATGCTGCTGTATCGGCTTTCAAAGCAAACTCATCAACGTTAACGGCAAACTCTTTACGCACTTCTTCAGGGTATAAACCGCTTAAGTCGCCAGCAACTTTATTGGCAAGGGCGGTAGATAAAAACCACACACCCATTAGTAATGATGAGTAACGTACAGGGGCTAGTTTTACTACCATTGAAAGGCCAATAGGCGATAAACAAAGTTCACCCATAGTATGGATAGCGTATAAGCTGAATAAGCCAATTACACCTACTTTACGTGCAGGGTCAAGATCTTTTACTACGTATGCAATTACCACATAACCAACAGCTACTAAAAATAAACCAATTGCCTGTTTTAAAGGAGCTGCAGGTTCCTGATTACGCTTGCCCAACCATACCCAAAGGGCGGCAAATATTGGGGCAAGAATAACAATCAATACAGGATTAACCGATTGGAATAAACTGGCAGGGAACTTCCAGCCGAATACCTCACGGTTAGTTTGCTCTTCGGCAAAGAATGTAAGCGATGCACCTGCCTGCTCAAAAGCGGCCCAGAATGCAATAACAAAGAATGCTATAATGTAGATTACCCATATACGAGAGCGCTCTATTTTAGATAAACCGGGGTCTGATATAATATAACCGGGAGCAGCAAAAGTACAGGCAAAAATAAACGAGCCAATAATGTCGAAACCTACAATGCCTTTAAATACAATGTATAAGAATACAAGCACGCCTAACCAAAGTGCAACGCGTTTGCCACCACCAACTTCAGCAGCAGGAGCATCGGCTGCTTTTTCGTGTACTTCAGGTTCTGGTTTGCCACCAATCATTTTACCTTCAGGAGAAACAATGTATTTGTCTTTAAGAGAGATGAATATGATTAAACTTAAAATCATACCGGCGCAGGCAGCTAAAAAGCCCCATTTAAAATCTGCCGGGCTACCGGTATCGCCAACAGCGCCGCAAATAATAGGAGCAATAAAAGCACCCAGGTTAATACCCATGTAGAATATGGTAAAAGCCGCGTCAACCCTTCTGTCGCCTTGTGGGTATAACTGGCCCACCATGGTAGAAATGTTTGGCTTAAAGAAACCATTACCAAAAATAAGCATCAACAAGCCCAAAAGCATAATAGGCGTGGCAGCCGCAGGGTCGGTATAGAACAAGCCGCTGGTAAACATCAGGAACTGGCCAATGGCCATCATAATACCACCAATAATAATAGACTTGCGGTTACCCCAGTAACGGTCGGCCATAAAACCACCAATAAGCGGCGTTAAGTAAACAAGGCCGGTATAGTCGCCATAAATGGCCGATGCTAAGGCTTTGTCAAACAATAAGGCTTTAGTCAGGTACAGGGTAAAAATAGCCCGCATACCATAGTAGCTAAAGCGTTCCCACATTTCGGTGGTAAACAAAAGGTACAGGCCTTTTGGATGCCCTGTTTGCTGTTGGTTTTGTTCCATTGCTCTTTGTTAAGTGTATATTAAGGGCGCAAAATAGTAAAAAAAACAAACCCACACCTAACAATAGGTATGGGTTTATGCTTAGACAATTATAAGATCAAAGGGCTTATAATTTCTCCAGTATATAATTTGTCAGCTTGGTATACAGGTGCAAACGGGTGTTGCCGCCATATATACCGTGGTTTTTGTTGGGATAAAAGAACTGCTCAAACTGCTTGTTGGCTTTTACCAGGGCATCAACCATATCTACCGAGTTTTGAAAATGTACGTTATCATCGGCAGTGCCGTGTACCAACAGGTAGTTGCCCTTTAGTTTGCTTACAAAGTTTATTGGCGAGTTATCGTCGTAGCCCTTGGCGTTTTTCTGCGGGGTATCTAAAAAGCGCTCGGTGTAAATGCTGTCGTAATACCTCCAGGTAGTAACCGGGGCTACGGCAATAGCGGTTTTAAAGTAATCGGCCCCTTTGGTAATGCACAGGCTGCTCATGTAGCCACCGTAGCTCCAACCGTGTATACCAATGCGTTTGGCATCAACATAAGGCAGGGTAGCTAAGTACTTAGCTCCTGAAATCTGATCTTCGGTTTCGTATTTACCTAAATCGCGGTAAGTAGCTTTTTTAAATGCTGCGCCTCGTGCGCCTGTTCCGCGGTTATCAATAGACACAATAATGTAGCCTTTAGATGCCATCATCTGGTGCCAAAAGAACCAACCTACGGTAAACTCGTTGGTAACGGTTTGGCTGCCCGGTCCACCGTATACGTACATTAGCACAGGGTATTTCTTGGCAGGGTCAAAATTGGCGGGTTTAATCATCCAGCCGTTAAGGGTATCACCGGTCTCAATCTGGAAGGTGAAATACTCCTTAGTGCCCAGGTTGTATTCGTCCATGCGCTTTTTAAGGTTGGCGTTATCTTCCAGCACTTGCAGTTGCTTGCCTTTATTATCGTTTATAGTATAAACAGGCGGTATAAAGTTGCTGCTATACATGTTGAACATGTATTTAAACGTAGGCGTGTAGCGCGGACTGTTATGGCCTTTTTGGGTGCTCAGTTTGGTCTTTTTAGTGCCGTCCAGTTTAACGCTGTAGGCTGTGGTGAATATAGCGCCTTCTTCGTGCGAGGTGTAGTACACTATACCGTTTTTCTCGTCAATACCATCAAGCGATGCTACATCCCATTTACCTTTTGTAATCTGGTTAATAAGCTTACCGCCCATGTCGAATAAGTACAAGTGGTTGTAACCGTCTTTCTCGCTGCTGATAACAAAGCGCTTATTGTCTTTCAAAAAGGTAAAGAAGTTACCGTCACCTTCGTGAATATCAATGTAAGCGTTGCTGTTTTCAGTATAAACAATATTGGTTTTACCGGTTGATGCATCAGCAAACAGCATGTCCAATTGGTTTTGGGTGCGGTTCATGCGCACAACCAATAACTTACTTGGGTCTGCTGTCCATGCAATACGTGGAATGTATTGGTCGGTATTTTTGCCAATATCAACCGGGGTAGTTTTACTTGTGGTAAGGTCAACAATGTTTACCGTTACTACCGAGTTATCTTCGCCCGCTTTAGGGTATTTGTATTTGTAGGCTTCGGGATATAACGGGCCGTAGTTATCAAACGAGTATTCTTTTACACCGCTTTCGTCAAAACGCAGGTAGGCAATTTTATTACCGTCAGGGCTCCAGAAAAAGCCTTTGTCAATGGCAAATTCCTCTTCGTATACCCAATCGGTAGCGCCATTAATAATTTTGTTGTTGGCACCGTCTGATGTTAAGTTGTTTACCAACCCATTGGCTAAAAACTGAACGCATAGGTTGTTATCGTCAATAAAAGCAACTTTATCTGCCTTTGGCGAGAATGTAGCGTAACGCACCTTTTTGCCGCCGTGTACCTCTGTCAGCTTTTTAGTGGCAATGTTGTACACAAAAAACTTAGCGCGGAACGAGTGGCGGTATATAGGCTCCGACTCGGCCGAGAATAACAGGTATTGCTCATCGTCGCTAAACACGTAGCTCTCAATCTCTATAGAAGGGCTAACGGTAGCTGGATTAAATATCACCAGGCTGTCTTTAGGGTTAGCAATGTTGTACTTTATAACCAGCCCTTTATCAGTAGCTTTGGTGTAATGCTCGCCGTCTTTGGTAAAGTTAAGCTCATCAATACCCTTAGGCCTGAAGGTGCCTTTTAACCAGATGTCCTCATTGGTAATGTCCTTTTTCTGAACAACAGGTTTGGCTATACTGGCAGAGGTACTCAATATCCCTTTGGTAGATATTGTTGTTGTTTGTTGCGCCTGGGCATTTACAAAGCAAAGCAAAGCTGCCGTGCCGATGAATAATTTTTTCATGTTTTATAACTATGGGTGCAAATGTATAAAACTATATTAGTTCTGTTTTAAGGATGATTATTACAGTTGATTTTCACAAAAATGATTACCTCACCCCTTCCCGAGTAGAACCGGCCTGTATTTCGAAACGGGCACCTGCTAGGAAAGTGAGCGGCCCCGACTTGTCGGGGTAAAGTGCACGCTGTTTGAGTCACGCAAGGCGTGACGAGTTTGTGCGGTTTAGCGAATAACCCGTAGCAGGTCGCTGAGAAATAATAGCCGGGAGCTTTCTTTGCTTACTTTCTTTCGCGGGGAAAGAAAGTAAGTGCAGTCTGCATAAGACAATGAGGTAAATTAATTTACATTTGTACCAATGCAATACACCCCAACCGACATAGCCAAAATAACCCATGGCAAGCTGGTAACCAGGCTAAAAGCGCCATTGGCCCCGGTGGGTAGTTTGTATTACGATACCCGCAGCATTACCCTGCCTGAGAATAGCCTGTTTATTGCCATTAAAAGCACCTCGGGCGATGGGCACCGCTTTATCCCCGATGCTTATACCAAAGGCGTACGCTATTTTCTGGTAGAGAAAATAGGGGAGAAGTACGAAAAACTTGCAGGTGCCGTTTTTATTGTTGTACCCAATGCCTTAAAGGCTTTACAAGCCTGGGCAGCGCATCACAGGCAGCAGTTTAAAATCCCTGTTGTAGGCATAACAGGCAGTAACGGAAAAACGATAGTTAAAGAGTGGTTGTTCCAATTAACCGCCCCCGATAAGGCCGTAGTTCGCAGCCCCAAGAGTTATAACTCGCAATTGGGTGTGCCGCTGTCGGTGTTACAAATGAATGAAAAACACCAACTGGCTATTTTCGAAGCGGGTATTTCCAAGCCCGGAGAGATGGCCCTGTTGGCTGATATTATAAAACCTACGTTGGGTATTGTTACCAATATTGGTGAGGCGCATTCCGAGAATTTTGAAAGCAAAGAGCAAAAGGCAACTGAGAAATTACAGCTTATTGTCAAGGCCGATAAAGTTGTAATTAATGCCGACCAGAAACTACTGGTTAGCGCCCTGCAAAAAAGCAAACTGGCAAAGCCCGGTAACATAGTTAGCTGGGGCAAAAAGAAAGGCAATACCGTTGTTGTTACCCAGGTTAAAAAATCGAAAACGGCTACCATAGTTAATTATAGCTACGCTAAAAAAGAGTACAGTTTTACCCTGCCTTTTGTTGACGATGCCTCGGTAGAAAATGCCCTGCAATGCCTATCGGCAGCGTTGGTGCTGGGCTTTAAACCTGCAGTGTTGAACGAGCGTATGCAACACCTTTCTCCCGTTGCTATGCGGCTGGAATTAAAGCAGGGGCTGAATAATTGCACCCTGATAAACGACGCGTATAATTCAGATATAGAATCGCTGAATATTGCCCTGAATTTTTTAGACAGGCAAAAGCAGCAGCCCAATAAAACCCTTATCCTGTCAGACATTGAGCAAAGTGGCCTGCCCGATAAGGAGTTGTATAAACTGGTGCACCAAATGCTGAAACAACATAAGGTAGACAGGCTTATTGGCATTGGCACACACATCAGCAAGCAGAAAAAATTGTTTGGCAAGCACACCCGCTTTTTTGATAGTACCGATGCGTTTATTGAAAGCTTTGCCGACCTGCGTTTTGAGCATGAAACCATTTTGCTGAAAGGCTCACGCAGTTTTGAGTTTGAGCGTATTGTACGCCTCTTGCAACAGAAAAGTCACCAGACTATCCTGGAGATTAACCTGAATGCGCTGATAAGCAACCTGAATTACTTCCGCTCACTGCTTAAGCCTGATACCAAGGTTATGGCAATGGTTAAGGCCTTGTCGTACGGCAGTGGTAGCTATGAAGTTGCCAACGTATTGCAGCACCATAAAATTGATTACCTGGCGGTAGCCTATGCCGATGAAGGAGTTGAACTCCGCCGCAATGGTATTACAGTCCCCATAATGGTTATGAACCCCGAACCTCAAACTTTTGAGGTTATTGTAGAGCATAAATTAGAGCCCATTGTTTACAGCTTTGGCCTGCTGCACGATTTTGCCAAATTCCTTGAACGTAACCATAAAAAACATAAACAGTTTCCTATCCATTTGGAACTGGAAACAGGCATGAAACGCCTGGGTTTTGAAGCTGATGAAATGGCTGCCTTGGTTAAAGATTTGAAGAAGAATACCTCATTAAAGGTAATGTCGTGTTTCTCGCATTTAGCTGCCGCTGACGAGGCCCAGCACGATGCCTTTACGCAGCAACAAATAGACCTTTTTGAACGCCTTACCCAACAACTTAAAAAGGGCATTGGGTACGATTTTATGCGCCATATTTTAAACTCAGCCGGGATATACCGTTTTACCAAAGCACAATACAATATGGTGCGGTTGGGTATTGGCCTGTATGGGGTTGGGGTAGATGTTAACGAGCAACGAAACTTACAACCTGTTAGCCGTTTAAAGAGTATTATTTCGCAAATAAAACAGGTTAAAAAAGGCGAAACCGTTGGTTATGGCCGTAAGGGTAAAACCAATACCAATATTACCATTGCCACCGTGCCTATTGGCTACGCCGATGGTGTTAGCCGAACCCTTAGCAACGGCAAGGGCAGCTTTTGGGTAAACGGTAGTTTATGCCCTATTATTGGCAATGTGTGCATGGATATGACCATGATTGATATTTCCACTGCCAAAGCCCAGGAGGGCGATGAGGTAGAGGTTTTTGGAGAACACCATACCATCCTTAAAGTAGCGGAAGACCTGAACACCATACCCTACGAGGTATTGACCGATGTTTCGGCACGGGTAAAAAGGGTGTATTTTCAGGAGTAATCCTACTTAAATTCTCATATAAACAAGTAAGATTTAACATTGTAATAAGCAGTTTATATTGTTTCAAATCAATATATTTACGGCTATGAGTACATTTTTTACCCGGTCGGTTAAATATGCCCTGTTTGCCTTGCTGTTTGTTGTTGCGGTTTCGTCTTGCAAAAAAGGCGAGTTGGTGCCCGATAATAACGCGCCCTATTACGATGGCATGCCTTTGGTTAAGGTGCAGAACTATGTTAACCGTTTATACATAGACCTTATTGGCCGCGAGCCATTAGACGTTGAGATGACTGCCGATGTGGCTACTTTGCGTG
>JBIPNX010000376.1:0-2973 GCA_044378145.1 Flavobacteriales bacterium
AAGCCCCACAAGAAGTAACTGTTACCTTAGAAGAAATGCAGGCCGCAGGCTTTGGCCCCGGTGCTGTATGGAAAGCCTTTGTTGCCATTTCAAATGATAAACTGGTGGGAATGTCGCTGTTCTTTACCAAATACTCTACCTGGAAAGGCAAGTGCATGTATATTGATGATATTGTAGTAACCGAAAGTATGCGCGGTGCCGGTATTGGTAAATTACTATTTGAAGAAACCATAGCCGAAGCCAAACGTACCCAAATGCGTCGCTTAGAGTGGCAAGTGTTGGAATGGAATACACCCGCTATAAATTTCTACAATAAATTTAATGCCAATTTAGACCCCGAGTGGGTTAACGGCAAGCTTACCTACGAACAATTGCAATCGTTATAAAAACATTACATTTAGGCATGCAAATAAACGAATGGGAATGGTTTCATTATTTTGGCTCGCGCATTGTAGTAGCTACTATTTGCGGCCTTATTGTAGGCTGGGAGCGTGAGTTAAAAAGCAAAGTAGCAGGCATACGCACCAACGTACTGGTTTGTGTTGGCTCTGCTATACTTACATCTATTGCTTATATCATTAACAAAGAAGATCCCAACACCGACCCCGGCCGAATTATTGGCCAAATTGTAACCGGCGTAGGCTTTTTAGGTGGCGGTGTTATCTTTAAAATGAACGACAGGATTACAGGTGTTACCACCGCATCATTCATCTGGATAATGTGTGCACTGGGTATATTAGCAGGTATGGGCTTTGTATACGTACCTATTGTTTGTACAGCAGGCTTAATCATTCTTTCGATACTATTCCATGTTCTTGAAAAACGGATTGAGAAACAGGTAAACGAAAGGAATAACGGGGTAGACAAAGAAGAGGACTAATTCTTATCCCCTCCTTTAAGTCAATCAGTTTATATCCTATTTTTACGCCAGTAATGAAGGTATTTAAATTTGGAGGGGCATCTGTTAAAGATGCCGCAGCCGTAAAAAATGTAGCCGATATAATAAAACGCTACCCAACTGATAAGCTGGTAGTGGTTATTTCGGCAATGGGCAAAACCACTAATGCTTTGGAAGAAGTTGCCAAAGCTTTCTTTTATAAAAATGCCAATGTTAAAGAAAAACTGCAGGTGGTTATTGATTACCATAACGGTATTTTAAATGGCTTGTTCAACGATAAAAACCATCCTGTTTTTGAAGATGTAAATGGTCTAATAAGCGCTTTAGACTGGGCTATTGAAGATGAGCCTATTAAAGATTTTGATTTTGAGTACGACCAGATAGTATCGGTTGGCGAATTGCTATCTACCAAAATAGTAAGCCATTACCTAAACAGTGTTGGCATTACATGCAAATGGGTTGATGCCCGTGATATTATCCAAACTGACAACACTTACCGCGATGCCCGCGTTGACTGGCCGCTTACAGAAACCATTGCCAACGACACTATCGGCAATTTGCTTGATACAAATAACGTAGTGCTCACGCAGGGTTTTATAGGCTGTACATCTGAGAATTTCACTACTACCTTAGGCCGCGAGGGCTCTGACTATACCGCTGCTATTTTGGCTTACTGCCTTAATGCAGAAAGTGTAACCATTTGGAAAGATGTTCCCGGTGTTTTAAATGCCGACCCTAAGTTTTTCCCCGATGCCCAAAAGTTTGAAAAACTATCGTATTACGATAGTATTGAGCTTACCTATTACGGGGCAACGGTTATCCACCCAAAAACGATAAAACCGCTCGAAAACAAAAAGATACCGTTATATGTAAAGTCTTTTATAGCGCCTGAAAAAGAGGGCACTACAATAAGCGAAGAAACTATGCAGCCGCACCTGTCGTCGTACATTTTTAAAGTAAACCAGGTGTTGATATCCATACTACCCAAAGACTTCTCCTTTATAGCTGAAGAGGGGCTGAGCGAAATATTCCGAATTTTTAGTACCTTTAACATAAAGATAAACCTGATGCAAAACTCTGCCATCAGTTTTTCAGTGTGTATTGATGATACTACGCGATTGGAAGACCTGATGGGCGAACTGAAAAAAAGCTATAAAGTGCTTCATAACAAAGGCTTGCAGCTTATAACAGTTCGTAATTATACCAAAGAGGGTTTTGATAAGGTGTTAACAGGTAAAAAAACATTGCTGGAGCAGCGCACGCGAAATACTGCGCAGTTTGTTGTACAGCCTGAAAATGTGTAGACATGAGCGACCTGCCAAGCTATCATAACCCCAAAGATGTACCCGGTAAGTATACTGTTGTAGAAACTGACCATAACGATGAAAAGGGGCGCAAAAAGATAAAAATACGTATCCGTGAACAAATAAGAACCCGCACCAGGGTTAGAAAACGTAATACACGGAGTTTTAAAACGCGTTGGTTAAAAATATTACGCGTAGTTTTATTAATTTTAGCCGTTACCTCTCTGTTCTATGCCGGATACCAAATATTAGTATCTGACTTAAACAGGCCAATTATTTATAAAAAGAAAACAGCTCCTCCAACTAAATAATAAGTACTCAACTATATGTTATTGCGCGGTTTAATTACTATTTCTCTGTTATTTATAAGCTTTTTAGTTGGTGCGCAAGAGTGTAATATTATTTATGTTACACCCAATGGTGTTTCTACGGGTACGGCCGGTACCAAAGCTGCCCCCGCAAGTCTTAGCTATGCATTAACATTGGCAACAGCCCCAACCAACAAAATTTATATGGCGGCTGGCACCTACATTATTTCGCAGCCACTGGCTTTGGTAAGCAACACAACAATTGAGGGTGGTTTTAATAGCAGTTGGTACAAAACCAACAACTCTGCAACTACAATTTTACGCGATAACCAAAACATACAGCCCAACCCGGCAAGGTTAGTTGGCTTAACGGGCAATAACATCAGTAACTTCAGGCTACAGGATTTAACTATCCGGGTGCTTACTACTTTTGACAATTCTGTTTCTACCTATACTGTTTATT
>JBIPNX010000377.1:0-2967 GCA_044378145.1 Flavobacteriales bacterium
CATCATTACCCACATCATCGGTATGGCCTTGTATGGCCACTTTCATTGATGGGTTTTCTTGTAAGAATATGGCAAACTCATCAACTACCAGTTTAGATTGCGCAGGCAACTCAAACGAGTTGGTTGGAAAGTTGATGTTGTTTAGGGTATAGGCCTTGCCTGTTTTAATAGGGGCTACTTCTAAATCAACCTTGCGGGGTTTGGCTGTTGCGGTATCTGCTTTTGAGAAAAACTGTGAGGTAAAGGCAGTGCCGGGTTGTTTAACCGTTAAGATATAGTCGCTCTTTAGGGCAACTGCTGTAACATAGCGACCGGTAGTGGTGTC
Organism: Flavobacteriales bacterium; assembly: GCA_044378145.1. Lineage (GTDB taxonomy): Bacteria > Bacteroidota > Bacteroidia > CAMBQF01 > CAMBQF01 > CAMBQF01. The sequence goes on from JBIPNX010000377.1 coordinate 326, forward strand.
TACCTGCACCTTTGTTATTTGCTTAGTATCAATGTTCTTAATCTCAACCGTAGCATTTTTAACAGGCTTGCCGGCATCGTCTTTTAAGGTGCCTTTTACAAACAATACCTTTTCAGGACGGGCAGCAGCATACAGGTCAAAACCCATAATATCGTAACCGCCAACACCCTTATGCCTGTCTGATGCAAAGTAGCCGGTTTTGCCATCGGTGCTGCAGAAAAAGCCTAAGTCGTCTTTATCGGTATTAATAGGGTAGCCAATATTTTTAGGAGGTAAAAATTTACCTGTTGTATCCAGCTTAGAAAAGAAAATATCGAATCCACCTAAGTTCTGGTGACCTACTGATGAGAAGTAAAGTGTTTGCCCATCGGTATGGAAGAACGGCGATTTATCGTCAAGGTCGGTATTGATGGTTGCGCCTGCATTAATAGGTTTGCCCCATTTTCCATCGGCTGCTTTAACGGTTTTGTAAATATCAATACCACCTTGCCCGCCGGGCCTGTCGCTGGCAAAGTAAATGGTGTTACCATCAGACGATACCGATGGTTGTGACTCCCAATAGTCGGGTAGGTTAACTCCGTCCAGTTTGGTTATATCGCCCCACTCATTATTACTAAATACAGAGTAGAATATATCGCAATTGCGGTAGCCTGCTTCATCGCGGCAAATAGTAAAATACAGGGTGTTATTATCAATGGTTGATGATGGGCCACCCTCATTATTCCCGGGTTGGTTAAAGGGGTGTAGCATGGGCTTTCCTTTGTCAAAACTACCATCGGCCTGCGCTACCGATTTGCAAAAACGCTCTTTTTGTACTGGACCTGTTAAGCTGTTTAAGCTAGCCTCCATAGTGCGGCGGGTAAAGTACATTATCTCGTTATCGGGAGTTAAAGAGCCTAAATACTCATCAACAGAGGTGCTGATATTAGGCACAGGAACAGGGCTAAATGGAACGGGCTTTTTATATACGTTATCGTAAAAGTCGCAGTCTTTTAAAAATATCTCGGCCGAGTCAAGGTCGTTATCATTCAGCTTAAACTCTTTGTCTTTACGCTTTTCGTACGATAAGAACTTGCGGAAGTTAGCGGCTGCATTGCCAAACTGGCTGTTGTACATATCCATGCGGCCTATAACATAATAGGCAAAGGGGTCAACATCAGGACAAACTTCTACTGCCTGCCTAAAGTACTTCTCGGCGCGTTTATAGCTATCTCCACTAAAATTAAGTGTCTTATTAATATAATACCACGAGCGGCCTAACGAGTCGTAAGCTACTGCAAAGTCAGGCTCTACGTTTACAGCCTCCTCCAACAAATCGCGGTACGTAGCCTTTGATTTGTATTTATCAATGGCCTGGTCGTAAAGCTTTAGTGCTTTCTTGTTGGTAATCTCAGGGCAGTCTTGTGCAACGGCCTGTAAGCTTATCAGCAGAGTAAAGAGCAGGTATATGCGCTTCATAGAGTTAGATAGTTAGCATTGATACGCATCAATTACTAAAGTGTTTCTGTATCGGGTGTTTAAATTTTTCCGGCTACTACTTCATAAAAAGAACCTGCCTGTAAGTAACGCTTGGCAACATCATTCAACTCCTCCGGTTTTATGGTCAAAATCTTTTTGATGTAGCCATCGTAATAGCTGGTGTTTAGGCCGTAGTTAAGCAAACCGCGTAGTTTATCAGCGCGGGAGAATGGGCCATCAAAGCCTTTTAGCAGGCTGCCCATTTTGTAGTTGCGAACTACTTCCAGCTCATCTTCTTCAATAAGTTCGGTAGTAAGCAAATCAATCTCGTAGTAAATTTCACTTAGCGCATCCTGATAAACATCGGCGCCAACCTCGGTAGATACTGCAAAGTAGCCAAGGTCTTTACGCGATATTATCCACGAGCCTATGCCATAGGTATAGCCTTTGTCTTCGCGGATATTGCTCATAAGGCGCGAGCCAAAGTAGCCGCCCAGCAAGGTGTTTAATATTTTAAGTGCCTGGTAATCGGGGTGGGGTTTATTAACGGCCATGCTACCAATACGTATAGCGCATTGTACGGTACCTTCCATTTCTACCCTGTGAACAAGTTCTGGGGTGGGGGTGGGTATAAGGCTGTTAATAGGCTGTATAGGCTCTGCTTTAAATGGCAATCCGCCAATATAATCGTCAATAGCAGCTAACTGCTCAGGACCAACCTTGCCTGCAACTATAATACTTACCGACCCTGATTTTATATAGTTGGTATAAAACGCCTGAAGTAATTCAGGCGTGATGGCTTGTAAATCGGCTTCCGTTTCAGCATAACCAAAGGGGTTATTCTCGCCAAACAGTACTTGGTTAAACTTGCGGGCCGAGCGGTTGCTTACCTTTTGGTTATTTACATTCAGCTTTTGAATGGCGTTTTGCTTATAAGTATCAATCTCTTTGCCCGGGTATATAGCCCCCGATAAAACATCGGCAAAAACAGGTAATACGTTGTTAAGGTATTTATTAAGACTATAAAGGGTTATGTACGAGTTTTCCTTCTCGGGCGATAACTCTAAATACGAACCATAATAATCCAGGTCCTCTGCAATTTGCATAGAGGTGCGTGTTGCAGTGCCTGAGTTTAGCAGGTTGAACGATGCATTGGCTTGCATACGTCGGCTCTCGTGCCCGTA
>JBIPNX010000378.1:0-2966 GCA_044378145.1 Flavobacteriales bacterium
ATCATTAAGCATAGTATTCCCGCTTAGTTTCAGGTATATCTGTGCCAGTGCCAGCACATCGTTCTGGCAATATTTTACAATGCTTGGCAGGTCATTTTGATGATAATAGGCTTCGTATATTTTGCTGCCGTCAAGCTCTGCCTTGGGCGATTGTATGCCTAAAATAGTAGCCAGCAAATCAAGCGATACAAAGCTTTTTACATCGCCAAACTTCCATAGTTGCATAGTGTCAATATGCTTTACCTCCCAGCTTTTTAAGCCTTGTAACTTTAATAGTTTTGGCAGTTTAAGGTTATTAACCAACATACGGCGGCCTAAGTACGGAAAGTCAAACTCCTTGCCATTATGTGCGGCTAAGCGGTGCTTACGTTGGTTAAAGTGTTTATCAAGCAACCCCGTAAATTCACTTAAAAGTTCAGCCTCGTTATGGCCTGAGAATGATTTGATACGGAAGGTGCGCTTCCCATCGCGCATTACAATAAAACCAACAGATATGCATATTACCTTTCCAAACTCGGCATAGATAGCTGCGCGGGGATAAAGCTCTTCAGGCGTTTCATTATTGCGGGCAAGGTAGCCTGCTTTAATATCCCAAAAGGCTTTCCAATTGTCTGGTAGCGATGCATAGTCCTTCTCAGCCGCTACGGTTTCAATATCTAAAAACAGTATGTCTTCGGGTTTAATCTCTTCCATTGGTCTCTATCTCCCAACAGGGTAGTCTTTGGGTAGATAAGGCAAATATAAAAGAAATTTCTCCCCTCCCTATGCATAGGGAGGGGTAGGGGGTGGGTACAGGAAGTTTCGATCGAAGGGAAATGACTACCTTTGTACCTTATTATGAAAGCAGGACAAACATTTGAGATTACGGCAAAAACCCTTTCGGGCTTAGAGCCTATGCTGGCAAACGAACTGGCTGATATTGGCGTTGAGGATGTGCAGATAGGCACCCGTGTGGTAGAGTTTACCGGCAACCTGGCTACTATATATAAAGCCAACCTGCATTGCCGCACCGCTTTGCGTATTCTTGTAAAACTGCACTCTTTTGTTGCTGAAGATGATACCCAATTGTACGAAGGTGCCATGCAGTTTCCATGGGAGCAATACTTTGGGGTTAACGATACTTTTGCCATTAATGCCACGCTTATCCGCTCTACCATTAACCATACGCAATACGCATCGTTAAAAGTTAAAGATGCTATTGCCGACAGGTTCCGTAAGATTAGCAATAACGAGCGTCCGTCGGTTGATGTGCTATCGCCCGACTTTAGGATTAACGTACATATCAGCAGTAACTACTGTACCCTTTCGCTAGACTCTTCTGGAGAATCACTTCACCGCAGGGGTTATAAACTGGGCATGCACGAAGCTCCTATGAGCGAGGTACTTGCAGCCGGTTTATTAATGCTTAGTGGCTGGGATAAAAAGACCCCGCTAATTGACCCAATGTGTGGTTCGGGTACGTTCTTAACCGAGGCTGCCCTTATGGCAACCAACACACCTCCCGGTATGTTCCGCAAGCAGTTTGGCTTTGAGAACTGGAAGGGGTTTGACGAGAACCTATGGCGCAAAGTAAAAGGCGATGCCAAGGATAAAATCACACCCTTAACTACTGAAATATCAGGCTCTGACTTTAATTCAAAGAGTTTAGAGGCCGCCGCAGAAAACATTAAGAACTGTGGTTTTGAAATGGATATCCGCGTAGAGAAACTGGCTTTTGAAAAGATGGACCCTCCGGGCAAGCCCGTGTTTTTAATAATGAACCCACCATATGGCGAGCGTTTAAAACCCGAGCAGCTAAACGGTTTGTATGCTATGATAGGCACTAAATTAAAGAACGATTTCCCCGGTAGCGAGGCATGGATTATATCGCCAAACCTAGATGCCATGAAGAATGTTGGCCTTAAACCATCTCGCAAAATAACGGTTTATAATGGCCCGCTGGAATGTAAATTCATGAACTTTAAGATGTTTAAAGGCAGCTTAAAAGAGTTTAAAGGCGGCGGTCAGGCCGAGGCCTAAAACCCCTTCTGTTGTAGTAAAATTTCGAGTTTTACTTGAAAAATATCTCCTCTTGAGAGGAGTACCTCGGCAACGCCGAGGGGAGGTGTGTTACGAGCAAATGACACACCCCGCCTTCACTTCGTTCGGCACCCCTCTCAAGAGGGGATTTATACTACATACAAAAGCCCAAGCCCTCAACAAGCCAAATAAATAGCTCATCAAGCGCCCGGGCTTAATACATAGTTAGAAACCTACTTACGTAGTCGACAAAGACGGAGTGTTTTCGATTTCTTATCTATACTTAAATTTTTTACTTCTTTAATTAATTTGCTACGTAGCGTTTTGTTTTCTTTTTATCATAACCGAGATAAAGGCGGTGCCAAGAGTGTCATTGCAATAACGGTACAAAGGTACAACAATTGAATACCGTTTGTCAAGTTAAAAATAATAATAGTTAATAAATTTAGAAATGGATTTAAGAGCCCATAACTGATAATCGATAACTTTCTACTAACTCTACCGCGTCTTTAACATCGTGTACCCGTAGTATAGCAGCACCTTTTTCTAACGCAATTCTATTAGCGGCAATAGTGCCGGGTAAGGCTTCTTCGGCTGTCAAGCCCAGCGGTTTGTATATCATGCCCTTGCGCGATAACCCTGCTAATATAGGGTAACCCAAAAGTCGTAATTGGTCGAGGTTGTTTAGCAACTGGTAGTTGTGTTCTATGGTTTTACCAAACCCAAAACCGGGGTCGATAATGATATCGGCAACGCCAAGCTTTCTTAACTTATTTATTTTTTTTGATAAGTGAAGCAAAACATCGGCTACTACATTTTCATACTCAGGGTTGTGTTGCATGGTTTGTGGCGTGCCCTGTATATGCATCAAAATATAAGGCACTTTTAACTTAGCTACGGTGGCAAACATGGCATTGTCCATTGTTCCGCCTGCAATATCATTTATA
>JBIPNX010000379.1:0-2962 GCA_044378145.1 Flavobacteriales bacterium
GGCCATGCGATGGGTGGTAAGTCATACTGCCCGACCAACGGTCGGTGTATGTCATAGTATTCCCGTTTTTGTGGTAAATACGTTGGGTAAGCAAATTACGTGGTGGTGTGCCATCCGGGCAGTTACCAGGGTTTGTGCCCGATTGAAAAGTGTCGGTACCACAAACGTACCAGTCGCTACCGCGTACGGTAAAAGATCCATAACCAACGTTAGGCGATGATACAGATACGCGTAAGCGTCCGTCGTCAGGGCCCTGGCCGTTGTAGTTAGTGCCGGCCCCGGTTTGCGGGTACTCGTCATTGTCGAGGATAGACTTCCACGAAGCCTGAAGGTCGGGAAGTAAGTCACAGTTTGTTTGCCCCTGTGTGGCGCAAACACAGCCTGTGGCATTAGTAGTTGTACATTGGGCCGATAGCCCTGTCACTGTTCCGAGAACAGCAAGAACGATAAGTAAACGTTTCATAGATGTTTAAGAATATCCAATACCAAACCCTAAAAGTATGTTTTTTTACATACTTATACAAATACTAACTAATTTATAAAGCTTTTAATTAAGGTTTGGGTAGCCTCGGGTGGCAGCATTTGCCCTTTTATCACTTTTTCGCGGATAATGGGCAGGTTGCTTTTTACTAACTCGTTGTTATTGAAAGTCTCCAGTAACGATTCGCCCAGCAGCTTCTCAAACCAGCTAAGGCGCTGTTGGCTGCGGCGCTGCTCCAATATATTTTTAGAGGCAAGCATTTCTTTATGTTCTAAAACCATATTCCACACCGCATCTATCCCTTTCTTTTCAATAGCAGAACAAACCTCTACTTTGGCAGACCAGCCTGCATCGTCGGGTGGAAACATGTGTAATGCCCTGGCATATTCGGTGCGGGCCATTTTGGCTTTTTCCAGGTTATCGCCATCGGCCTTATTAATAGCCACCCCGTCGGCCATTTCCATAATGCCGCGTTTAATGCCTTGTAGCTCATCGCCTGCACCGGCCAGCATTAGTAATAGGAAAAAGTCGGCCATGCTTTTAACTTCCGTTTCGCTTTGACCTACGCCAACGGTCTCAATCAATATAATATCATACCCTGCGGCTTCGCATAGCAATATACACTCGCGCGTGCGCGATGCTACCCCGCCCAAATTGCCCGATGCGGGCGATGGGCGAATAAATGCTTTTGGGTTGGCCGATAGTTCTTCCATGCGGGTTTTATCGCCCAAAATGCTGCCACCTGTGCGGCTACTGCTGGGGTCTACGGCTAATACAGCTACCGAGTGGCCTTTGCTGGTAAGGTACATGCCCAGGCTTTCTATAAAGGTGCTTTTGCCTACACCGGGAACACCGGTTATACCCACCCGTATGCTGTTGCCCGATTGTGGCAGACATAGTTTCAAAACTTCCAGCGCAAGGGCGCGGTGCTCAGGCAAAGTGCTCTCGCACAGGGTAATGGCTTGCCCCAGCATAACGCGGTTGCCTGCGGTTATACCGGTAAAATAATCTGCCGCGCTATGGTTGCCTTGCTTTTTCAATTGGCTAAAAGTATTAAAAATTTCCCCTCTTGAGAGGGGTGCCGAATGAAATGAAGGCGGGGTGTGTTAATTGGGCGATGCTAAAAATCCCTCCCCCTCGCTCTTGCCCCGACCGCAAGCGTCGGGGGCGCTCGGGTACTCCCTTTATTTAAAGGGAGAATACTAATCCCCCCTCTTTCTTTAGGAGAGGGGGTTAGGGGGTGAGGTCAAAAACAAAAACCCCGCTGTTAAGCGGGGTTCACTGTCTTTAAACGAAAATAAGTAATGGTTTAAGCAGCAGGTTTGTCGCCACGCATGCCTAAAAAGCCGCCTACAGCAACACCAATGCCCGAAACTAAAATCAGGTATATACCAATACCAATTTTAACCATTTCGCCCATGCCTTTGGCATCGTTCATTTGTTTAAATGCCCAGGCAGTGCCTAGTAAACCAAGAACCATGGCCGCAATGTTCGACCATTTTTTACCTAAGAAGATAAATACTCCGCAAAGGGCTCCAATAATTACTATTAGTGCGCCGGGGTTGCCTTGCATACCACCCATAAAACCGTTAGCACTTTTAGAAATGCCCATAAATTCTACGGTTACCCAGGGTAAAAATGCACCGACAATCATTAAAACTGAGAATGCTAAACCAATTAATTTTTTGTTCATAAGTAGCTGTTTTAAGATAGGTTAATACTAGGGTAAATGTATATTTAATTTTTTTGATTAGTCCAACACTTTAGGGTTAAATTAATAACCGCTATTGTTCATTACATAACTGCCTGTTTTTGTCAAATACTGAAAATGAGCCTGTTGTGTAATTTTAATTGTGAAAAAAATGGCAGTGTAATTATATGAGTGGTCAATAATTGTATAAACACCTATTAATCAATTATTATTAATGCATTAAACTATATAAACTGTAACGGTCTAACCCTATATTTGCCAGACAAACCATTTTTTGATATGAAAAGATATTTACTGTTATTGTCGTTGATACTATCCTTTGGCGCATTTGGCCAAACAACGCAGGGCTTTCCACCGATAGCCATTTCTGAGATTATGTTTAACCCGCCCGAAGCAGGTACCGATACATTAGAGTATGTGGAAATAACTAATTATGGCGGCGGAACCGTTAACCTTAACGGTTGGAAACTTGCTACAGGCATTGACTTTACTTTCCCTAACATTACTATTGGCCCCGGACAGTATATTTGTGTTGCTACCGACTCGGCAGCGTTTTTAGCTGTCTACGGTTTCTCAGCATACGATTATGCTCAGGCGCTTAACAACAGCGGCGGCGATACCCTGCGCCTTTACGATAGTTTTAACAACCTTATAGACTATGTCCCTTACCGTAGTGCAAGTGCGCCATGGCCACAAGGCCCACCATCGCCAAACGGTGGCGGTCCGTCTATTGAGTTTTGCGATTTTCAAACTGATAACTCAATAGGCTC
>JBIPNX010000475.1:0-10887 GCA_044378145.1 Flavobacteriales bacterium
GCAGCGCAATTTCCGCCGGGTAAAGAAACCCCATCTTTTCCGTGGAGTCGAATTTGCCGAAAATGAAATGGTCTTCCAGTTGATCGGCGCCGCGAACCGTGATCCGGACAATGCCAGCGACCCGGATGTCTTTGACATCACGCGTCCGAAAATCGACCACCTGTCCTTCGGCTACGGCATTCATTTCTGCCTGGGTGCGCCCCTGGCGCGCATGGAGGCCCGCGTGGTGTTGGAGACGCTGCTGGAACACCTTCCCAACGCGCGCATGGTGCCCGGCAGCCTGCAATGGCAGGAGCGCGTTCAATTCAGAGGACCGAAAACATTGCTGCTCGAGGGAAACCCACGGCGCTGACACTCACCATTCAAGGCAACAAAAAACATTCGAACATGAATCACACAGTGGAGCATCATCAACCTGGAACGGATATGGAATGCGATTTCCTGGTCTGCGGCGGCGGCATCGGAGGGATCTGCGCGGCCATCCAGGCCGGGCGACTGGGCCTGCGCACCATCCTGCTGGAAAAGGAATGGTGTCTGGGCGGTAATGGCGGGCCCTTGCTCGGCGTGCATTGGGCCGGAGTGAAGGGGGAACAACCCGGCTGGAATGAAATCGGGCTTGCCGAGGAACTCAGCCTTCGGCTGCATGCCCGCAATGCCTTCATCAACGGCGTGATGTTTAATACCCATCCGAGCATGGAGGAAGCTTTTGACGAAGTGCTGCGCGAGGCCGGCGTGACCGTTCTCCGGCGGCACTGCCTGATTTCCGCGGAAACGGAGCCGACAAGCCCCGGGCGCAGAAGGATCAGCCGGGTCCGGATCCTCAACATCGAAAATCTGGAACAGCGCGACATCCTCATCCATGGATTCGCCCTCGACAGTTCCGGCGACGCGGCGCTGGCCGCCATGGCCGGGGCGGAGACGGTCATGGGCCGCGAATCCAAAGCGCAGACGGGCGAACGCAGCGCCGGGGAAACCCCGGATGCAATCGTGGCGGCATCCAGCATCACGGCTTTGGTTGTGGACACCGGCGTCGAGCGGCCGTTTGTGCCGCCGCCCGGCACGCCGAAATGGAATCCCGACAAGCCGGCGAACACCTTCCATCCCTCCCGTAAAGTCAACATCCTCTTCCAGGTGGATGCCGGAGGCGACGCCCAACGGCATCCGCTGCACACGCCGCAGGAGCTCTACCAGCAGCTGCGCCTCCACATTTACAGCATGTGGGATTACATGAAAAACACCCAGTTCCCCGGGCAAGCGGAGACCCATGAGCTGATCTGGATCAGCCCGCTGATGGGCCGGCGCGAATCGCGGCGCGTGGTCGGCGATTACATGCTCACCCAGACCGATGTGGAAAGTGGACAGACCTTCCCGGACGATGTCGCGTTCGCCGGGTGCGGGCTGGATTTTCATCCGCCTTCGCACGACGGCGGCTACGAAACCATTTTCTACTCGCATCCGCCGCTTCACGGTATTCCCCTTCGCTCGCTCTACTCGCGCAACGTCGAGAACCTGTTCTGCGCCGGACGCAACATCAGCGCCACGCACCTGGCTCAGGGTGGCATTCGACTCATCCGCACCTGCTCCATTATGGCGCAGGCGACCGCGGTGGCGGCCAGTGTTTGCCGGAGCCTTGGCAAGGCGCCCCGTGATTTGAGCATCGAGGATGTCAAAGCCATCCAGCAAGTCTTGTTGCGCCATGACGCGCTGCTGCTCGGCGTGCGGAATGAAGATCCGGCCGACATTGCCCGCGTGGCGACCGTGGAGGCGAGTTCCGAGGCAACGCTTGGCGCGCCTCCGGCAACGGAAGCGAACTGGATGGACGCCACGCAGGGATCGGGCATTTTGTTTCATTGCTACCCCGAAGAAATCGAGTCCGCCCGTCTGTTTGTGCGCAACCCCGGCAAGGAGACGACAGTGAAGCTCTCATACGGGTATGCGGAATCGCCGCAAAAAGAATGGCCCGATGTGCGGGAGCGCTTGCCCCATGAGAGGTATGTCTGGAGCTACCAGCCGATTCCTCCGGCCGAATTTTCCCTGGATCAGGAATCCACCATCTCGTTGCCGGAGGGTTTCTCCGGTTGGGTGGAATGTGTTCCCGATGCCGGGATCTGGAAGTTGAAACCTTATTGCCGCACGATCCGAAATCAGGCCGCCTGGCTGGCGATCGAGGGGCCGGTCGAGGTGGCCATGGTGAGTCGTCCTCTCGATGTCGTCCGTCCGATTTTGCGCGAGGCCGGCCAATGGAAGATGACCGACGGTCCAACCCCCGCATTGGAAATCACCCCGGACCCGCAACCTGGCAAAGCCTTGCAGGTCGTGGACGGCTACATCCATCGCGAAGGGCTGGCCCGGCTTCATCAATGGGTCTCCCGGGATCCGCTCCCGCAATGGATTTCCTTGAAATGGCCCGAACCGCGGAAAGTCCGTCGGATTATCCTGCGGTTCGACACCACCGCCTTCACCGTGGTGAATGCCCACCAGAAATATTCCGGCAACTGCGTGGCCGACTACCGGTTGGAAGCGGAGACCGCGCAAGGGTGGCTGCCGCTGGCCGTCGAGCAGGACAACATCCTGCGGGCCCGCGAACATGTCCTTGAACACGCGATCGAAACCAGCCGGCTGCGCCTCACGGTCACCCGCATGCGCGACGAGCAACGGTGCGCCTGCGTCCATGAGATCCGCGTGTATGAAAATTAGCCGATGACAAATCCCCCTCTCCTCGGCATCGATCTCGGCGGCACCAAGACCGCCGTCATCCTCGGAACTCCATCCGGCGAGGTGATCGCGCGCAAGCAGTTTGCGACCTCCACACCGCCGGAGACGCGGCGCAGGATCACTGAAGCAGCGAGAGGATTTGGCCGCGATTTCTCGCGTGTCGGCATTGCCTGTGGCGGCCCCCTTGATGTCTCGCGCGGTTGCTTGCTGGCTCCGCCGAATCTCCCCGGTTGGGAAGGTGCGGAATTGGTTTCGTGGTTTGAATCCGATCTGCAGAAGCCGGTCGCGATGGTCAACGACGCCAATGCCGGTGCCCTCGCCGAGTGGCGTTGGGGAGCGGGCAGGGGATGCACGGATATGGTTTTCCTCACCTGCGGCACGGGCCTTGGCGCTGGCATCATCTCGGGCGGACGCCTCCTCGCCGGCGTCGGCGGCAATGCGGGAGAGATCGGCCATGTGCGCCTCACCGAAGAGGGTCCGCTTGGCTATGGCAAACGCGGCAGCGTCGAAGGCTGGGCCTCCGGTGGTGGCATCGGGCGTCAGGCAGTCGATGCCGGTTGGCCCGCCGGAACCAGCACCAAGGATGTCGCCCTCGCCGCCGATGCGGGCGACCCGCGAGCAATCTCACTTTTGGAAAATGCGGGAAGCAAACTCGGCCGCACCATCGCCATCCTCGTCGATCTGCTCAACCCGCAGGTCATCGTGCTCGGCTCGCTTTTCGTGCGTGCCCGCCATCACATCGAGCCCGCACTCCTGCGCGAACTTCATTCCGAGGCCTTGCCCGAACTCGTCGCCGCCTGCCGCGTAGTCCCTGCCGAACTCGGCGAATCGATCGGCGACCTGCAAGCCCTCGCCGCCGCGATGGAATCTCCCGTTTAAAAATACAAATCATGAACACCCCACGAACTACCTCAAGCGTCCGCTCCGTCTGGCACGGGCCGAAACATTTTTTCGGACTCCACTACGATCTCCACGCCACGGAGAAAGACACCGAACTCGGGCTGCGTTGCAGTCCAAAGGAGCTTGTCCCGATGCTGCGCCTGATGGGTGCTGATTTCGTGCAGACCGATTGCAAGGGGCATCCCGGTTACACAAGTTGGTTCAGCAAGGTGCCAAGCGCCTCGGTGCCTCCGCTGTTGAAAAAGGATGCGATGAAGCAATGGCGCGATGCCACGCGCCAGCTCGGTCTACCGCTCCATTGCCATTATTCCGGCATCTGGGACAAGGCCGCGGGCGCCAAGCATCCCGAATGGTGCGTTCTCGACCACATGGGCCGTCCGGCAGGTGAGGCTGTCACGGGACAAAACTCCGGCGCACCGGCCGGTGAAAAAATGTGCCCGCGCAGCGGCTACCTCGAGGGTTTGTTGATTCCACAAATGAAGGAACTCATCGACCGTTACGGAGTCGATGGATTCTGGGTCGATGGCGACCTCTGGGCGGTCGAGCCGTGTTATTGCCCGCGCTGCAAAGCCGCCTACACGAAAGCAACCGGACGCAAAAAACCACCGGTCAAGGAAACCGATCCCGATTGGCCGCTCTGGTGGAACTTCACCCGCGAGAGCTTTGAGGAATTTGTCACGCGTTACTGCGATGCCGTTCACGCGCACAAACCCGGCGTGCTCGTTTGCTCGAACTGGCTCCAGACATTTTCTCATCCGGGCGAGCCGAAGGTGCCGACCGATTGGATCAGCGGCGACAACTCCTGGGTCAACGGACTCGATGGCAGCCGCTGCGAGGCCCGCTTCCTCTCCACCCGCGGCAAGCATTGGGACATCATGCTCTGGAATTTCTATTGTTCCCATGGCATGGGCAAACCCGAGTCGCCATGGACGCCCAAGCCGCCGCAGATGCTCATGCAGGAAACGGCCGTGCTGATTTCCTTCGGCGGAAGCGTCCAACTCTATGAGGCTGCGACCGGTCTGCGCGATGGTCGTCTCGCGGAAAGCCGCATCTGCCGGATGGCGGAGGTTGGCCGCTTTGTCAAAAAACGCCGCGCACTCTGCCAAGGCAGCGAAAGCATCCCGCAGATCGCCGTGCTCCACTCGGAGACGCATCTGCGACAGACGGTGCGCGGCAAAAATCTGAAGTATGATACCGACATCAAGCCAGTCAAAGGAGCCACCTTCGCCCTTTTGGAAAACCACTTCGGCGTCGATGTCCTCGACGAATGGGCACTGTTGCCACGCATAGCCGAGTTTCCCGTCGTCGTCGTGCCGGAACGCCATGCGCTCTCCGAGGAAGCGGTCAAAGCCCTCAAGGAATATGTCCGTGGCGGCGGAAAACTGCTCATCACCGGGGCGGAGTCTTATGAGCGATTCGGCGGCGCGTTTCTCGGCGTCAGTTCCGGCAAGCTGGAGAACGATGTCGCCTACTATGTGCCCGCAGCCGATGCCGCCACGCCACTCTTCAGCAAGACATGGCGACTGGTGAAACCGACCACCGCGAAATCGCTCGGGTTCCTTGGGCGCACCGCGTTGACCGATGCGGAACTGCTCGCTCATCCCGCCGCGACGCTCAACCGCGTCGGACGCGGAGCGGTCGCCTACATCCCGGCCGATGTCTGCCGCGATTTCGAACACAACCGCTATCCGCTGATCCGTGCCTTCATCGGCGAAGTGGCGCATGCGCTTGCGGGCAAACTGCCGATCAGCGTGCAGGCCCCGCTTTGCGTCGATGTCGCGCTGCGCCGCAAGGGAGACCGCTCGATCATCCACTTCGTCAACCGCGCCAGCGGCATCCCGAACCAGCCGATCAACGGCGCGATCGACGAGATCCCCAAAGTCGGTCCGATCGTCATCACGATGAAAACCACAAAGCCGCCCGTGTCGGTCAGCGCCGCATGGGAAGGCTCAAAACCGAAGTGGAAGCACAAGTGCCAAACCCTCACCATTACTCTCGATACTCTTCATATTCACGAAGCTATTGTGGTGCGTTAGATTCAATAGCGCGATCGAACCTCCCGTTTGGAAAATCATGAACTCCACATCATCCCGCCGCGACCATCTTGCCGAATTGTTGAAACGCCGCCCCGAGCTTACGCCGCACGCAGCCGAGATCCGCAAGGCCGCCGATCTGTTTCTCGAATGCTTCCGCAACGGCGGCAACGCGCTCATAGCCGGCAATGGTGGCAGCGCGGCCGACGCGGATCATTGGGCAGGGGAACTCATGAAAGGTTTCGAATCGCGCCGCCCGCTCACCCAGGAACTGCGCGCGGGGCTACGCCCAGAGCTTGCCGAAAAACTCCAGCAGGCCGTTCCCTGCATTCCGCTAACTGGCTTTCCTGCGCTTCGCACGGCTGTGGCGAATGACATCGATCCGACATTGGAATTCGCCCAGCTCGTCATGGCACTCGGCCGACCCGGCAGCCTCTTCGTGGGTCTCTCGACCTCTGGCAACGCGGCCAATGTCTGCGCCGCCGCCGAAGTCGCGCGGGCAAGGGGACTCAAGGTTCTCGGCCTCACAGGTGAAGGCGGCGGAAAACTCGCGCCTCTCTGCGATCTCTGCATCCGCGTCCCAGCCAAGCGCACGCTCGAGGTTCAGGAATACCACCTGCCTGTCTACCACACCATCTGCTTGCTCATCGAAGACGAGTTTTTTTCGACCTGATTCGGCGGCGAAGATTTTGCAGGGAGGAAAAGGCTGCTGAGTAAATGTTGCAGCCAGCAGTTCATTTTGGGACACCAAGGGCCTGGCGATCCCTACCTTGGGTTACGAATCGCGCTGCCGCGCGGCAGCGCGAAAGAGGGGAGCAC
Organism: Flavobacteriales bacterium; assembly: GCA_044378145.1. Taxonomy (GTDB): domain Bacteria; phylum Bacteroidota; class Bacteroidia; order CAMBQF01; family CAMBQF01; genus CAMBQF01. Next base: position 6,468 of record JBIPNX010000475.1, read on the forward strand.
AGTCGTCTCAACTGTGAATGACACTGGCGTGGCGGTTCTCATTGGTAAGCGGACGCCGCTTTGCGGCTGAAAAATGGGTCATGCGAGGACGATGAACCCTCCCTGGTTACGAAGCGCGCTGCCGCACGAAAGAGGGGAGCACAGTCGTCTCGACTGTGAAAGGCACTGGCGTGGCAAAACCTCAACGACAACCAAGCGATTTCCTTGAACCTCGAATGTCACGAATGAACACGAATCATTATACTGAGGAGGAGAATCTGTCGGGAAGCCACGATGACGAGGTGTTTCAGGAAATATGGATTCATCAATGGCCTCTGGGGACTTTTTCAGTCAGCTCAGAACTCACGAAAAAAGCAACGCCCGAAATGAAGCTTGCCATGGGTTGAATGGAGAAAACTTCACCAAATGAGCTCGGCCAAGAATGTGAGGTGTTAGGAAGACATTTTAGGAAGAAATGCTTGTTGAGGATTACCTGATTCGTTACCGCAATGGGTATTCCCATGGCGCAAAAACTTGATCAATCCGCTGGAAACTATCGCTACATTCTGCGCTTTCTTATCGATCCCCTTTGGGACGCCGAGCAGCGACTTGAGGAGCTCGTGGGCTTTTGCCGAGAGGCTCGCATCGATGAGGTTATGCTTTTGTTGCAGGCCGAGGAGTTGAGTGCGGGTCACCCGACCCGGCGGGAATGGGCGGATGGGATCGCGCTGGCCCGCCAGATGCGCGACCGCCTGGCGCAGGAGAACATCGGGCTGAGCATCAACCCGTGGTGCACGACTTATGCCGTAACCCGCGGACGCAAGCCACGGGACGGGCAAAACTTTCGACGAATGGTTGGCGAAACCGGGTTGGAGCATCCACTCGCAGCCTGTCCGCTTTGTCCGGAATGGCAGACATGGCTGGCGGGGTGCTTTGCCGAACTGGCCCGCGAGGTGCGCCCGCTGGCGATCTGGATGGAGGACGACTGGCGCCTGCACAATCACGGCGCGGTGACCGGTTGGGGCGGTTGCTTTTGCCTGACCCACCTGCAGCGCTTTTCCGAAATGATCGGTCAAAAAGTGACGCGCGAGCAGGTGCTGGCTGCGGTGCTGCACGGGGGCGATCCGCATCCTTGGCGACAAGCGTGGCTCGACCTCTCCCGCGAGACGATTCTGGAGCCGACGCGAGCGATCACCGATGCCATCCGCCAGGCGCATCCGGCCACGCGGGTTGGCTGGATGACCTCGATGCCCGACCAGCATTCGGTCGAGGGTCGTGACTGGGCGCAGCTGCGCGAGGCCAGCGGTGAGACCGGGGCGTTTTTGATCCGGCCTCACATGCCGCCCTACACGCAACAGCGGCCATTGCGCGTCACGCCGTGGCCCACCCGCCATACGCTGGCCTGCCTGGAAGGGGAGATCGAAGTCTATCCGGAATTGGAAAACTCGCCCCGCTGCGGAGTTTATTCCAAGAGCGCCACGGCAACCGGCTGGCAAATGATCGAGGCCGCGGTGCTGGGCAGCCATGGCATTACCATCAATCACTTCGACAACATGGGCAACGGCATCGCGCTGGACCGCCACCTTGCTCCGCATCTCGCCGCACTGCGCCCGCAACTCGATTCTCTGGCCGCGCTGCGTCTTGACGACCGCGAGGCGGATGGTGTGCAGGTGTTGTTTTCGCCGAAGATCGCCGCAGCTTTGCGCCTGCCGGATGGCGAGGCACCGGTCGCCACAGCGGAGGATTTCCTTGCCTTGAACCGCAGCCTGCAGGCGATGGGTGGCGGCGCCGGCAGCGGAATCCGCGGCAGTATGCAGGCCCTGGTTCATTCGTCGATGATTTGGAGCGAGGTGTGCGGCATTCTCGGTATCGCCCACCGTCTGAGCTCCCGCGTCGAGCCGCAGCGAGGGCCGATTCTGGTGAGTGGGCAAACGCTCGAGGCTTTTTCCGATGCGGAAATCGCCAGCTTGTTGAGTGGCTTCGTCGTTCTCGATGCGGTGGCGGCGGAGGGCTTGCTGCGTCGTGGCTTCGGCGACCAGCTCGGCATCCGCTCCGGAACCTGGCAGTCGCAGGAGGAGACAGCCTACAGCTACGAACAAATCCAGGCCGCCGACGGCGCAGCCAATGGGGTAGCCCATCCCCGCATGTGCGCGCAGCGTTGCGCCGATAAGGTCTGGGCGATGGATTGCCACGCCGATGCCAAGGCTTTGAGCACCTTTTTCACCGCCGAACATCAGGCACTCTGGCCGGCGGCTCTTGAGTTCCGCAACGCGCGCTCTGGCCGAGTGGTCACACTCGCTTATCCGCTGGATGGCGGCTCGCAGTTTTTCATGGCGTTTTTCAACATCTTCCGCCGCCTGTTTTTGCAAAACCTCTTCCTTGCCGAACCGCGCGGCGCCCGTCTGGCCATGAGCGCCGATGGCACCCGCTGCTATCGCTCGCAGACCTCGCAAGGCACATTGTTCTCAGTCCTTAACGCGCTCGAAGACCGCTTGGACCGCGTTGAAATCCGCCACAGCCCGGAGGAATCCTTCACCAGCCAATGGTGGGTGCTGGAAGACGATGGAACATGGCGCGCCACCACTCCACGCACAGGCCCCGGCCGATTGAAGTTCGATCTGGATGTGCCACCGCTGCGCGGTCGATTCCTCCGGCACTTGTAATTCGATCGTTCTTGAGTTGCGGCGTTGAGTAGTTGGTCGAGATCCGCCGCGACCAGCGAATCGAAGGGTGAGTCCGTCCGCATCGATCATTTGTAGCAGGAAGAGGATGTCGGGAACTGCCGCAAGGGATGAGGCGCGGTCGCGACTTGCTTTTCACTCAGCTCTTCAGGAAGCGTTCGTTGAGGCGCTGATACCAGGCCACATCAGACCAGTTTTCCCAATACGGGTGGCTGTAATTCCAAGGGGTGACGCCCCAGAAATCGTAGGAAGGCGCGGCGGCCATGCACTCTTCGCACCAATCACGGAGCCAGTCCCACTGCAGGTCCGGGTGATCCATGTGCCACCATGGTCCCCATGCTTCCGTGGTGACCAATGGCGCGGCGATCTCCCTCGACCACTCCATGGCCTCTCGCATCTGATTGTGCATCGCCTGCATGAACATCGGGCGCATCGATTGGAACGAATCCCTCAGGCGCTTCATGTAATCTTTGTAATCATGCGCGCCGCGATCTTTGGTGAGATTGTTGAAGCCGGTCCGCGCCTCGAAGCGGGGCGAGCCAATCCAAAGATGAAGTTCAAGCACATCGAAGACCTGAAGCCCCATCGCTCGCACTTCCTTCCAAAAGCTGGTCAGGGAAAAAGTGAATCGCAATGCGGGATAGCGCTGTTGGAAATGCCGGCAGGTGGAGGCGAAGTAATCCGAAACGAGTTTCATTTGCGCAGGGTTCCACGCCAGTTGACGCGGTCCGGTTTCGCGGCGCCCTGCGGCTTCCATTGCATCGGCTGCGTTGACCGGGACGGACACATCCCCTTCTGCAAGCTTGGCAAGAAGCGGCTGAAGGTTGCTGAAGTAGGGAAACTCCTGATCGAAGTCCACATAGAGAATGCATCCCAGGAGGTCGTGTTTCGCGAGCAAATCAAGCGTTCGCTCCCATGCCCGCCAGAGCGGATGAAAGCGCTCATCGCCCTCCGCGCCATCGGGAATGGCGATTTCCTTCGCACTCCAAGTCGAAAGGATCACCCCGATTCCGCGTTGCTGGCATTTTCCAACAAACTCGATCAATTCGGCAGCATAGTCGTGTTCTTGATCCACCGTGCTGTGGCCCCAGTTCAACATCGGCGATGCCTTAAGCATCTGCCGGGGACTACCCGTGCCGCCGACGATGTGGGGAAACGCATCGATGCGCACGGTGTTGAAACGGCGTTCGAGCAGTTCGTCGAGGGCGCGGTCCCAATCGGCAAACGGCCCGCCGGGATAGTGGCCATGCAGCCATGAGAAATCCCACATGGCATTGGTGATGCGTTGCGGAAGCAGATGCTCGCGCATGTCGTAGGAATGATTGGAAGCCGTGCGGGTGGACATGGAGTGGTGTTATTTCAGCCTCATTGCAGAGTCGACCATATTTCAGCCGATGTCCGGCCTTATCGGTTGAATCAGGCACCATGACTCCCCGTGAGCCAACACGGCCGTGACCAAATGAGTCGGTCCACCGGCATTGCCAGCGTCGCCCAGCGAATCACAGAACAGTTGCGGACGCTCCCGCCGTTCCGCATCCAGTTCGGAGCCATCCTCAAACTCGATGTGATGCGTGTAGGCAATCTTCGGGGAACAAGGCCGCCATGTTACGCCGTCGTTGGAGATAAGGTGACCTCCGAATCGCACATGACCGGTCAGCACGCCTTCGTTGTCCTCCATGACCATGTGGTATTCTCCGTTTTCAAAAAAGAGATCAGGATCCTCCAGTGGCCCGGCCGGGAAGATATCCTCGGCCAGAATC
>JBIPNX010000034.1:0-10846 GCA_044378145.1 Flavobacteriales bacterium
GCCAATGTAAATTGGAACTCACGTGGTATTATTGTAGCCAAGGCTATTATAGACTATAAAGTACCTATTTTCTTCCGCGATAATCTGGTGGTTAAAACCCGTGTTTCAAGGCTTGGTAAAAAGAGCTTTGATATGGAATATCAACTGATACACATTACCCCCGAGAAAAAAGAAGTGGTAAAAGCTACCGGTGTTACGGTTATGGTTTGCTACAATTACGAGGAGAACAAAACAATTGAAATACCTGCAGAGTGGCGCGAAAAGATTGCCAAGCTTGAAGGGTTAGCTTAAGCTTTCTTCCTGTTTTCCATCCAGGCTTTGCCAATTTGGTATAGCATAGGTGTTATTGATACAAATACAATACCTATGGCTATAATTTCGATATTTTCCCTTACTTCTTTTATGCCACCTAAAAAGTAGCCTAATACTGTAAAGCTCGAAATCCAGATAAAGCCGCCTACAATATCGTAAGGTAAAAACCTACGGTAATTCATAGTGCCGACACCGGCTACAAAAGGTGCAATTGTGCGGACGATAGGAACAAAACGGGCCATGATAATAGTACGTACACCATATTTATCATAAAACGCATGGGTTTGATCCAACCACTTCTGCTTTACAATGGGTTTGCCTTTGTATTGCCATTTAACAACCCGGTGCCCCAGGTACTTGCCTATAAAGTAGTTGGTATTATCGCCAAGCACTGCGGCTACAAATAATATCCCGATTAATGCAAACAGGTTAAGCTCGCCTGATCCTGCAAATATACCTGCAGCAAATAGTAATGAGTCGCCCGGAAGAAAGGGCCAGATAACCAAACCTGTTTCAATAAAAATAATAGCAAATAATATAGCGTAAACCCAAGTATCGTACTTAACAATCAGCTCGGCAAGTTTATCGTCTATGTGTAAAAAGTAATCTAGAATTTCCATTAAGTTCTCAGTTGCCGGTTCCCGGTATCAGTTGTTTTGCTCTAATTATGCTACAGTAATTGATGTATCAATCTCTTTACTCCAGGCCATTATACCACCTTTAAGATTAGCCACGTTGGCAAAGCCGCGTTGTTCTAATGCAGCTACCACTTGTGCGCTACGGGCACCGCTACGGCAATGTATAATAACAGGAACATCGTGCGATATACTATCCATGCTTTGCATTACAAGGCCCATAGGTATATGTTCGCCACCAATGTTAGCGGCATCAACTTCGTGCTGTTCGCGTACGTCAATCAGTTGGTGCGGAGTGTTATTATCGCGCATAGCTTTAAGCTCCTGAACAGTAACTTCTTTCATGTGTATATTGGGTATTATACTTTTTCTTTCGGTTTTTTGGCTGCTGAATCATTAGACTCTGCAGTAATCTTAAGCTTTTTAAGATTATCGGGCAGGTAGCTAAAGAATGTATCGCCACGTAAGCCAAGGCGTAAAGTTTCTAACGGAATAACTTCCTCAGGGGCAATATTACCAAGGTTAACCTCGGCTCCAAGCAGCTTAATAAACCAGGCTTGTTGGGCTTTAATTGGGGCTTCCCAAATAATATTTTCCGATTTTACCTTATCTATAATTTTATTTACCAACTGCACGTGGGCATTACCATTTGGGCGATAAATACCAACGTTGCCGCTTTCGCGGGCTTCAGCAATCACCTTCCACGACCCTGCTTGTAGTTCGGTTTGCATCATGCTAATCCACATTTTTGGAGCAATCAGTATACCGGCCTCTTTAGAGCCCACCTCGCTAACTACGGTAAAGTCTTTAGACAGGCGGTTAATGTAATCGCATTTAATATCGTGTGGAAGGATAATAGAACCGTCTGAAACCTCGGCTGTATCCAGTTTTAGGTCGGTAATAAGCTTGCGGTAGGCGTCAAATTTTTTGCGTACAACAAAGGCTTCAAATAAAGTACCACCTAGGTAAACCTTAAAACCGGCATCTTTATATAAGGCAATTTTGTCTTTTACCCTTGGGGTAACCATTGATGTGCCAAAACCTAACTTTACAATGTCAATCAACTCGCCCGATACGCTAATCATATCTTCGGCCTGGCGAAGGCTTAAGCCTTTATCCATAACCATGGTAAGGCCTTGTTTACGCGGCCTAGGGCTGCGTTCAGGTATAAAGTCTAATTTCTCTAACATAACTTACTGTTTATAAACCGCCAGGATTTCTAATAATGCCTGGTTATTTTGCAGCGAAGGTACGATTTCAAATGCTTCGGTGTGCTTTTCGTAGTCATTTGCCAATGCTTCTTCAAACACCTGGAACCCCTGTTTCTCGCTACCGGCCTCAATTAGCAGTGCCGCCAGCTTAAAATAAATTGTAGTGTTATTGGGCTGTACTTTTATCCCTTCAAGGCAATTTTCAATGGCTTCCTCCAGTTTTTCGTTTTTATAGAGCAGGGTAACATAGTCGCCCCATATTTCTTCGTGGTCGGGCTCTAGTTCTGCTACACGGGCAAATGCTTCTTCTGCTTCTTCAAAAAGCTCAGCTTTAAAGTAGGTATCGCCAAGTATATACCAGTACTCACTGTTTTCGGGGTCTATTGCTACCGCTTTTTGCAAGTGGTGAATAGCCTCCATATTACGGTTTAAGCCTTCTAACACCGCGCCCATGCCACACCAGGCATCAGCCAATGCGGGGTCAGCTTTTATGGCTTTGTGAAAGTACTTCAAGGCCCTGTCGGTATCGTTCAGGTTTTCGTAGCACTCTGCTATGTATTGAAAAGCAATTGGGTCAGGTTCTTCATATTTAAAGGTTTCCTGGTAGGTTTCAATAGCATCGTTATAACGTTCCAGGTTTGCTAACGCATTGGCCTTATTAAAGTATGCCGAAGAGAATTCTTCGTTTATTAATATGGCATAGTCGTATGCCTGTATGGCAGTTTCAAATTTCTCCTGCTTGCTGTAAAACAAGCCTAAGTTATACCATGCCGCGGCAGAGTAGGGCTTATCGTCAGTCAGTTTGGTGTAATACTCAACGCCCGCCTGGTATTGCTCAGTTAAATCAAAGCAAAAGGCAATCTCGTACATGGCAGCTTCGTTATCAGGATTAAGGCTAACGGCTTTCTTTAAATGCTCAACGGCTTTATCGTAACGGCCCAGGTTTTCGTATTCAAAGGCTATATATAAATGTACCTCGTCAGCCTCATCACCGGCACGTTCAATTGCCTTGTTATAATATACAATAGCTTCGCCGGTACGGTCCATCTGGCTAAGTATGCTGCCTTTGGTTAAATACACCTCGTAGTTATCGGGCTCCATGGCCTCAATAATATTAATAAGCTCTAAAGCCTGTATGTTTTTACCCGTAGCTGCAAAAAGCTGCGCTTTGCGCATTTGCAGTATAGAAGAGTAGGGGTGTTGCTGCTCGGCTATTAATATAGTGTCTAGTGCTTCGTAGGGTTTATTCTGTCGTATATAATATTCTACAATCGCTTCAAATGTTTCTACATCAAAATACGATACCCTGCCCGACCTAACCATCTCCTCAAAGGCTTTGATGCGTTCGGCATCTAATTCCTCGTGCTGTGATTCAAATTCTTCGTCCATCTACAGAACTTATTGGTTCTTACAAATTTATCAAACCACTTGTTTTACACAAGTTGTTTTTATCAACGCTTGGTTTGTTTATAAACAACAATAATTGAGCCTAAGCTGTTCAGAACCACCTAAAAAACAAAAAGCCCGACAAATTGTCGGGCTCCTGTATATATAATAAGGTATTGGTTAGTTGCTGCTATTGTACAGTACGGTAACTGTTCCTGCTTTCTCATATTCCTGAGTAGCCGATTTAGCTTTAAGAATAAAGTAGTAAACACCCGATGGTACCTGCTCGCCTGAGTTGGTAGTACCATCCCATTTAATTTGTGGGGCTGTGGTTTCAAATATCAATAAGCCCCAACGGTTGAAGATTTGTACGCTGTACTCATCCATGCCGCTGTTTTTAATGTGGAACACATCGTTAACACCGTCGCCGTTAGGAGTAAATACGTTTGGTACTACAAGGCCTTCTACAATTTCGATAACCGAACAGGTAGTGTCCATACAACCTTCGTTGCTGGTAACCATTAAGCAAACGTTGTATTGGCCCGGTACATCGTACATGTGGAAAGGGTTTTGTTCGGTAGTTTGTACACCGTCGCCAAAATCCCAATCCCACTCAACAGCACCGTCAATACTGTTATCAGTAAACGATATAAGGTCGAAAGCAAATACGTTATTAGTATCAGTAGTATATATAGCTGTAGGGGCAATGTATAATGATACAGGGTAAGTGGCTATGCCCGAAGTACAACCGTTAGGAGCTGTAACGCTTGCACCAACAACGCCTGAACCTGAGTTACCCCAGCTTACTGTTATATCTGATGATGGAGTGCCACCGGTAATAGCACCACCGGTAATAGACCAGTTGTAAGTAGCACCCGGCATTGATGGGTCTATAATGTATGTATTACCTGATGTGTTACCGCATAATAAGTTAGGACCGGTAATGGTTGGCAGCTCAGGACGACGAAGGCCAAGAATGTATGGCTCCTCTGTAAATGTGTTCCAGTTTGCACGGGTTAACACTTCTAAACCGCCTTGGGTTGATGCAGTTGTTGGATCCATACCTAACCATTTGTTAGGGCTAACAGTCCAATGGGCAAGAATGTCCCATGTTTCCTGATCCTGGGTAGCATCGTAAAACACGCTAACCGTAGCAGGTACTGTACCTGTAGGGCGGTTAATGCGGTGGTAGTATTTATCGTTTACACGGCAAACAATAGTATCAAGCAAGCTGCGGTCGTAACCATCAGGTGTTGCATCGTTATTAACCAAACGCACACCGTATAGGCCGGCCTCAGTTGTAGTAGGGGTAATCTCCACAGGGCGGTAGCGGGTTAGACCAACACTAGAACCTGTAGGGAATATGTATGCGTTATTTACGTTAACGTTGCGGTAAAGCTTACCGTTTGATAAGCTGCTGACAAAACCGGTAGTGCGGGTAACAGCAGCGGTGTTAGCTGTAGTTACAGTCATATCAAACTGGTCGGTAGCCAGTTCGCGGTCGTTCAGGTTTAGCCTGTGCGATACTTTTGAGTTTAATGTTTGGGTTTTAACGCCTGAACCTAAGCAGGTTAAATCGTAAAACCAGGTAAGGCTGTCGCCGGTAATAAGCTGGTCGGCACCTTCCAGGCTAACCTCGCCACTGCCTGCGTTAAAACGGCGGTTGTTAATCCAGTCGCCCCAAACGTGGTAAATGCCGTCGCCACCTGCAACCGAGTCGTTTACAAAGTTGTTGTCAATGTAAAAGTCGCCCATGTTGGTCATGTCGGCGTTTATTTTGCTGTTGGTAACAGTACCCAGCACACGAACCACCGCACCGGTGTTTATGTAGACTACAGCACCGCGGTTATTAAATAAACCCGCTTGCCCCAAAGCAGTTGAAGCAAAAGTTAAACCTGTTGCCAGGCATAAAAGAGTACGGATTTGCGTAGAAAATTTCATAGGCAGATATACGATATATCGCAAAGAAAAATAAAAATATCCTGGTATGCAACAAGAATTGCTATTGTTTTTAACAATTGAGTTGACAAACGTTAGGCTTTGCCAAACTTAGCTTCCAGTACCTGCTTGCGGTAATTAAAAATAGCATTTAGCTTTTTACTTACAAACAGGCTGTTGGCAAGGGCTCCAAGCGGGCCAAGGGGTAATTTGTAGTGCAATAAATCTTCCATTAAAACGCCGCCCTCTACTGCTGAAAAAAAATGTTGGTGATGCCAAAAATTATATGGACCATAGCGTTGTTCGTCAACAAAGTACTCTTTATCCCTTACGTGGGTTATTTCGGTCATCCAAAACAAGGGTATGTTTAGCACGGGTTTTACGTGGTAGCAAATTATTTGCCCGGGGTACATTTTGTCTGTTTTATGCTTAGACAATACAGTAAACCCCATTTCTTTAGGTGTTATTTCCTGTAGGTTGTGTGGAGATGAAAAGTATTCCCAAGCCTGGTCTAAAGTAATGGGCAACAAATGTTTGCGGTAAAGAGTGTAGCTGAACATGGTTTAGAAACAGCCACGGGCATAAATAGTTTAAAACCACTTTTTGCGCCTAAACCATTGCCATATAACCAATACTACCAGAACCATAAGCCCCCAGGCAGCAGGATAACCATATTTCCAGGATAGTTCCGGCATCATTTTAAAATTCATGCCATATATGCCTACAATAAATGTGAGGGGTAAAAAGAAGGCTGAAAAGAGGGTAAGCACCAGTATAACTTCATTAACCCGCTGGGTTGATACATTGAAGTGAATTGATAGCAACTGGTTTAAATTATCCCTTACCAAATCGCACTCTACATACATCCGTTCAACGGTGTCCCTAAGGTCTTCCATCACCGCAGGGTTAAGGGGTAATTCTTCTTTAAACCGGTGAACTATATCTCTGGTTAACAATATCATACGCCTATATACATCTACCTTACGTTTAAGAAAGTAAGAGTCGCGTATAATATTAGGTTGCTTGCGTTTTAAAAATATTTTGGTCTCAAAAGCATCAAGAACTTTATCAGCATTGGCAATGGGTACTTCGTACGATAAAATGCCACGTCTTAAAATTTGAACGGCAATTTTCTCCAGAGTTACTTTATCATTTATGCAGTAGGTGTCTTTAATATCCATTAGCAGAGGCTGCTCCCTGCGGTGTATGGTAATTAAAGTTTTGCCTGTAAAAAAGATGGCGATTTTGCGGGTTAGCTCCTGTATACTGTCTGCATTCTCCTGCGATTCATCATCATACACCCTTATGATAACAAACATAATATCGTCCATAAACTCAAGTTTGGGCAGGTGGTTGGGTTGCAGGCAGTCTTCAATGGCGTGCCGGTGTATACCATACTTAGCTGCAATAGTCTCCAGTTCCTGCGGTGTGGGAAAGACAATATCTATCCATTCCAACCCCAACGTTTCGTTTTTATAGAGCGTATTAATCATGTGGCTAATTTCTACCTTATTTTTTAAAAATCATTCATTATGTAATATGTGCGTGTTAAATTATATTTTTGGCACGTGAAATCACCCGGAATATTTTCTAATAAAAACGCGCTTCTACTTGTTACCGTAGCGGCTTTAGGCTATTTTGTAGATATCTACGACCTGGTATTGTTCAATGTAGTTAAGAAGGAGAGCCTGATGCAGATAATGGTGGGTGCCAGCGCCGATACCATTAAATCTACAGGTATATACCTTTTTAACTGCCAAATGATAGGCATGCTAATAGGTGGCATACTCTGGGGAATGCTCGGCGATAAAAAGGGCAGGCTGTCTGTTCTGTTTGGTTCGATAATGCTTTATTCAGTTGCCAATATTGTAAATGCCTTTGTTATTGATGTTAATACCTATGCAGTTGTTCGTGTTATTGCAGGTATAGGCCTCGCAGGTGAGCTTGGAGCCGGTATTACCCTTGTTTCAGAAACTATGAGTAAGGAAAACCGGGGCTACGGAACCATGATAATTGTAACATTTGGCGCATTAGGTGCCGTTGTGGCAGCTGTGGTAGGGGCAGAAGGGCAGGCTATTGGCCATTTCTTAGAAAGTATATTTGGTACCCCGTTTGCCAACTGGCAGGTAGCTTATATAGTAGGCGGCGCTTTGGGTGTGATGCTGTTATTGCTGCGTATTGGTACTATAGAGTCGGGTATGTTTAAAAGTATGATAGATGCCAAGGTGCAACGCGGCAACATACTAATGCTATTCAACAATAAAGACCGCTTTTTAAAATACCTACGATGCATTTTGGTTGGCCTGCCTATATGGTATACCATAGGCCTTCTGGTAAACAACTCGCAAGAGATTTTCTCGGTAGCCTTAAATATTAAAGGCAAGGTGCTAAACGGCGAGTGTGTTAAGTATTGCTACCTGGGCCTTTCAGCCGGCGATTTGGTAAGTGGCCTGCTTAGCCAGTGGCTAAAAAGCCGCCGTAAAGTGGTTTTTCTTTACCTTTTTGTAAATCTTTTGCTGGTTGTTTGCTTTTTATTTTTTGTAAATGGTATTACCGCAAACGCTTTTTATTTACTTTGCTTTTTATTAGGAACAGCAACAGGTTACTGGGCCATATTTGTTACTATAGCTGCAGAGCAGTTTGGTACCAATATACGCAGTACGGTTGCCAACACAGTGCCCAATTTTGTTAGGGGCTCGGTACCGCTAATCACAATGCTGTTTACAGCATTGCTAACAATAAATATTACTAACACAATGGCAGCTTTTGCTGTAGGCATTTTATGCATAGGGCTGGCATTGTGGGCAACATGGGGAATAAAGGAAACCTTTGGCAAGGAACTTGATTATGCCGAAGGGGTATCTTAACCCAACTGACATACGCTAATCAATAAATAACATATACCGTGGAATTACCAGTAATTTTAAATCGCACAATTAACGATGGCACACGCCTGTTTGTATTTCTTTATGGTGACTATACCGAAGAAGAATTAACAGAACACACTAAACTATCGGATACTGAAAAAGCCTATTTAGCAACAGTTAGCCACCCTAACCGCCGTAAGGAGTGGGTTGCCATACGTACATTCTTGCAAAACAACATGGGCTTTGCCGATTGCCGAATTGAATACAATGAGAAAGGTGCACCAATATTAAAGAACCCCGATTTGAATCTTTCTATATCACACTCTAGCGGTAAGGCAGCTATTATAGTGTCTGAAGCACAAAAGGTAGGGGTAGATATTGAAGTACGTGCCAATAAAGTATTAAAGCTGGTTGGTAAATACCTGTCAGAAGCTGAGCAAAACTTTTTAGACCGTAAATTCCGCGATGCCCATGCCTTGGTATGTTGGTCGGCAAAGGAATGTGCATATAAAATATTCGACCGCCCGGGTACATCGTTTAAAGAAAACATGCGTGTTAAGCCATTTAAACTAGACCGTTTTGGAAACATTATAGTAAAACTGTTTACTGATGATGGCCTGCGCGATTACGAATTGAAATACGAGCAGCATAAAGATTATGTTGTTGCCTACGGCACAAACTAAGCGCTAACTACAATACTACCCGTTTGAAAAAGTTCCTGTTTCGTTTAATACAATTTCCATACAGCTTATGGGCAGGCCTGTATTTTGTTATAGTTACCTCGCTTATTATATTCCCCATAGCGGTAATATTGACATACACTCTGCGTAAACGCGCCATCTATTCTATTATTCCGGTTTACCGCACCTGGGCTAAGGTTTACAACGCGCTAATCTTTGTCCGCATTAAGTGCTACGGCCTTGATGAGAACGTAGACCCTAAAAAACCATACATGTTTGTAGGTAACCATGGCAGCTTTATGGATATTATGGCTTTTGGTTCTACACTTAAAAATACCTACAAGCCCATTGCCAAGCGCGAGCTTATTAATATGCCCATTATAGGTTTGGTGTTCAAAATGGCCTGTATAATGGTAGACCGCAGCAGCGAAGAAAGCCGTAAACGCACTAAAGAAGCTATGCGCCAAAGTGTTGAAGATGGGGTAGGGATATTGGTTTTTGCCGAAGGTACCCGTAACCGAACCAACGCACCATTAACTCCTTTTAAAGACGGGGCTTTTAAAATAGCTGCCGAAACCGGAGCTGAGATTGTTCCCTTTTGTATTATAAACGCTAAGAAAATATTGCCACCAAACTCTTTCTGGATGCGGCCCGGCACCATTTCTATATACTACCTTCCCCCGGTAAAAATTGCTGATTTTCATACATACGAAGATTTTAAGCAATTTGTATATAACCAAATGCACGACACAATCGTTGAAAAAAGTGGCAACCAATTTGTAGTATAACTGTTAAGACTATAAAGAAGTTGTTAGTAAAATTATTTTTAATGGTTGATGTAAACCTATATGTTTGCTGAAACCGCGTAATTAACCGGCCATGTTTGCTAAAGATTTAGTTTTAGATATAGTACCACCACTTAAGACTTCTGATACAGGACTTAAAGCCCTGCATTGGATGGATGAGTTTAAAGTTTCGCATTTACCTATTGTTAATAGCAGCGAGTTTTTAGGCCTTATTTCAGATGCCGATATCCTTGACCTTAACGCCCCCGAAGAATCTATAGGTAACCACCGCTTATCGTTAATACGCCCCTTTATTGATAAAGAGGCCCATGTTTTTGAAGCCCTTAAAATGGTTACCGAAATGCACCTTAGTTTAGTACCTGTGGTTGATACAGCTACTAAAGAGTACGTAGGAGTTATAACTACCCAATACCTTGCCGAGCAAGTTGCCCTTATGATTGGTTCGCAAGAGCCGGGTGGTATTATTATGCTTGAGGTTGATGAAAAAGATTACACCCTGGCGCAAATAGCCCAAATTGTAGAGGGTAACGATAGCCGTATACTATCTGTATTTACTTATAAAAATCCAGAGGCAAATGATTTGCTGGTTACTATTAAAACCAACCGTGTGGAGTTAAACGCGGTGTTACAAACCTTCAACCGTTACCAGTATAACGTAGTGGCATCGTACCATACCGATGCGTTTGGCGATGACCTTAAAGCCCGTTACGACCTTTTCATGAACTACATTAACATGTAGTTGGCTTATCCTTTACAAAGTTTAATTGCCCCACAAACAACGCGGTGAAGAATGCTATAAACAGTACACCGGCTTCCCTTTCCAGCATGGCTTCTGTCAGGTAGTTTAGGCCTATTAATACCCCAAACACAGCTATAAGGCACTCGTGCATGCGGTGCCCAAAAAACATCAGAAATACTGCCGACAGTATTAATAGTACTACACCTGTAATACCAAGCGCTATAGTAGTTTGCAGGTATTGGTTGTGCGCATTGTAATTGCGGTATAAGGCT
>JBIPNX010000474.1:0-9479 GCA_044378145.1 Flavobacteriales bacterium
TGCATATATTATTGCCTTTTGTATAGGGTGTATTGACTAAATAGAATGTAAGTTTACTTGGAAATGTGGTCAAAATTTAGTACGTTTGTACATTATTTATTAACAACTGTCTTTTAATTATTGCTTAATTGATTGATTTTACTGCTTAGTTACTGTTAATTTAAAAATCTATGCCTCTAAGTTACTGATGTAAGATTTTTTGCCTATTGTACTAATCTTTCGGCGGTTCTCATCCGTATTAAGCCCTAATTAAATTACAGCCAACCTAGTAAACAACCATTTATGGATAATACCTATACCTCTCGACTAATTAACATAGCGGGTTTGGTTAAAACGAAAGTAAAGTCGTTAGTGGCTTTCTTTGTGCTTTTTCTATTGTTAGGCACTTCAACGTATGCCCAACAAAACCGAACGGTTTCACCTGCTGGAAACAAGGGTAGCATTTCAATCAACGCCGGACAAGACGGTAAAGGTCTACTTACCAAAGTAGACAGTTACGACAACGGTATTGACGATATGCTTAAAAAGTATGATAAGCAAATCTACTTTACCCAAAACAAAGGCCAATGGCCAAGCCACATCCGTTACAAAGCCGACTTTAAATTCGGTCAGGCAATTGTAACTGATAAAGGTATGATGGTGGGCGCATTCGACCCAACATCATTGTTGGCTTCGTACGCACAGGGTAACCGTGCCGAAAAAGCCCAACACGATGGTTTGCCATTTAATGAGACCCCGGTGAAAATTAAAGGCCATGGCTGGGTAATGAACTTTGCTGGCGCTTCGCCTTCAATGCGCATTACTAACAAAAATGAGCACCCGGATAAGTTTAACTACTTTTATGGTAACGGCTTTAGCGGTACCGATGTAAGTAGCTACGACGAGATATGGTATAATAACGTATATAATAATATAGACGTACGCTACTACCCTTCAGCCGAAGGTACATTAGAGTACGACGTTATTGTTAAGCCGGGAGCTAATCCATCGGCCATAGCAATAAATTTTGACGGTATTGATAAACTGGAATTAACCCGCGAGGGTCATCTTGTTTTAAATACCAGCGTAGGTGCAATGGATTTGCCAGAGCCTTACGCTTACCAAATGGTAAATGGTAAAGAGGTTAAAGTTGATGCAGCTTATGCATTAAACGATAAAAACCAATTAACATTTACACTTGGCAGCTACGATACAAGCAAGCCACTTATTATTGACCCTATTGCATTACGTTGGGCAACCTGGGTAAACAGCAACTCTACAGGCGATAACCACGGACACGGTATTTGGGTTGACCCTAGCGGTAACATATATATGGTGGCCCGTGTTGATGGCAGCACTAACTTAATTACCAGCGGTGCTTTTGATACAAGTGCAAATGGTGGTGTAGATATTATAGTAGGTAAATACACGGAGCCTGCCACAGTTGGCGGTGCCGGTGTTCGTGTATGGCAAACATACATTGGTGGCAGTAATTCAGATAACCCATATGTTACAGAGATGGGTCCTGATGGTAACCTGTACATGGCTGGTCAAACAGGCAGTACAGATTTTCCTGTTACAGGCGGTAGCGGTTTTACCGGTACTCCTATCAACCACCAGTCGCAAACAGGCGATGATATTTTCGTATTAAAGATAAACCCTGCCGGTAACAGCATTAAATCTGCGGTAATTGGTGGTAACGGTACTGATAACGCATTTGATTTACGTATTGCCACTAATGGCGATGTTATAGTTGGTGGTTTTACAACCAGTACCAACCTTTTAACTCAATACTCAGGTTCGGGCGCAGTTAACTCAAACGCAGGGGGTAACGATGCCCTTTTATTCCGAATTAACCAAAACCTTGATGCTGTTAGCTGGGTACGTAACTTTGGTGGCAGCGGCAACGACCAAGTTAATATATTAGTAAATAACCCAACAACCGGCGATATTTTTATTGCAGGTAATACTGCTTCAACATCTGGCATTACAGCAGGTACGCCCCGTCAGGGTACCTTAGTAGGAAGTACTACAGGTTTTCTTCGTCGTTACAACAGTTCTGGTACTGTGCAGTGGGGTTCATACTTTAACTCTGCCAGCGGTGGTTCATCTTCTATACTATGTATGGAGTTTAACACTACGCGCGACCGTTTATACTTTGCCGGTATTACTACAGGTTTAGGTACAAACAATACCCCATCGGGTACCTATGATAACTCAGTAAACGGTACCAACGACTTTTACATTGCCCACATGAACATAGATCAAACGTTCTATGCTTCTACATATATTGGTAGCTCTGGTGCTGAAAATAACCTTATGGGTTTAAACGTTGATAATAACAACGATGTTTACTTATTTGGTTATGTTGGTAACGATGGCTACCCAACTGCAGGTAACCCACTACAATCTACACGTGCTGGTTCTACCGATAAGGTATTCTCTAAAATTAACAGTGTACTTTCTACCCTGCAATACAGTACTTACTATGGTGGTGCTAACCAGGAAGAAGACCCTGTAGGCCAACGTGGTATTAAATTTAGCAATTGCCGAATTTATACCATTGTTACTGCAGAGTCTAATGATATACCTTTAACAAACGGCGCCGTTACCACAACAAAATCTAGCAGTGCTACTGATATTTTTGAGCCGGGTATTGTTGAGTGGGCCAACCCACCTGATTTAAATAACAATACAATTGGACCGAATCAGAATATTTGTGTTGGTGGCACCCCTGCTTTGTTAGATGGTCAAACCCCTAACTATGTTTTACCTACAATTATACGTAATGGTACAACTTCTGCGCACCCAGCATTAACTTCAGGTATCTCATACCAGTGGCAAAGTTCTCCTGATAATACTACTTGGACAAATATAGTAGGAGCAACAGGCGAAGATTTAACGCCGGCTCAAATGGGAGCGTTGACGCAAACAACATATTACCGCCGTGTATTTAATGGCGATGCTTGTGTTGTATCACCACAAAGCAATGTAAAGGTTGGTGTATTTACTATTAGTGCTGCTGTTGTTAATAATACTTGTTTTGGTGGAACAGCCGGAACAATTACATTAACACCAACAGATGGCACAGCAGGTTACCAATACAGTTTAAATGGTGGCGCTTTTCAATCAGGTAACGTATTTAGTGGTTTAGCTGCGGGTACGTATACCGTTAATGCGAAAGATGCACAAAACTGTACAGCTACTGTTACGGTAACTATTACACAGGGGTCAGAAATTACAGGTAACATTACAACAACCAACGCATCATGCCAGGCTGTTTGTAATGGTACTGCCACTGTATCTGGTGTTACAGGTGGTACGGGTCCTTATACATATACCTGGTTAAGCGGTGGCACAGGTGCTACTAAAACAGGTTTATGTGCAGGTACAAACTATGTTGTTATTACCGATGCGGCTGGTTGTAAAGACACTATTGATTTCTCTATAAATACAAATCCTCCAACCCAAATAAGCATAACAGTAAACAATGTTTATTGTGCGGGAGATAACTCGGGTTCAGCTACAGTAAATATACTTAGCGGCACCGGCCCTTTCACTTATTTGTGGAGCAATGGCCAAACAACACAAACTGCTACAGGTTTAACAGTAGGTACTTACACTGTTACTGTTACCGATGCTAATGGCTGTTCTGTTTCATCAAACGTTATTGTACAAGAGTACAGCAATTTGGTTGCTTTAGTTAACACAACAGAGGCAAATGGTGGAAATAACGGTACTGCCAGTGTAAGCGTATATGGCGGAACAAGCCCTTATACTTATTTGTGGAGCAATGGTGCCACAACATCAAGTATTTCAGGCTTGGCAACAGGTAACTATTCAGTTATTGTAACAGATGCTTCCGGTAATACAGTTACACAGGTATTCACTATTACAACTATTAATGATATAGCTGTCGGTTCGTTCATTATTAACATGGGCGTAACTCCACAAACTTTCGCTAATGGCTTAAAACCTTACGGTTTAATTTACGATTTAACCCGTAACCAAAACGTACCGGTTAAATGGGTAATTAAAACCAGCAAGGCAAAAGATGCGGCTGATTTTACTATTAACGGTACCGACTTTAAGAGCGGTGCATTTGTAATTGAAGCTAAATACCGCACCCCTGCCGTTAACGCGGTAATATCAAACTGGGTATCGCAAGGTGTTGTTGGTATTACAACTACAGCAGCTGTTACACTTCCGGTTTATAAAACCATTACTACTTTCTCTAACGTTGTTGTTGATCAACAAAACGAAGGTTTAGTACTTCCATATTTTGCCAATGCAGGTTTACCAACATCTATGTATACAGTTGGTTTACCATCTAACCTTGATGGTTGCGATGATGCATATATCATGCCTCACGCAGACCCAACATGGGCTACGCACAGCAACCTGCTAACATTTAATACTACCAATAAAGGCTATATCTGGGGCGGTTGCCACGCACCTTCTGTATTAGAAGGTATTTTCAATCCAAGCAATTCATCACAACGTATGAATTTCTTGTCATCAACCGGCCTGCAATGCTATAATGGTAATGGTTGTGGTTCACTAATTACAGAATCTCATGGTAACCCAACAACTCCATACACATACCAATCTGCTTATAATAGCGACCCTATTATGCAGTTTATGGGTGATTTAACCCCATCTACTGAAAATGGTTCAGAACGTTGGTATATTCCATTAACAACCGGTCAATGGCGTACTTCAACTGCACCTGCTATTACAACAGCAGATGGTGCAAGTCCACGTCAGGGTGTTAAACTTGCCTACGGCCCTGGTTTTGGCAATACCAACAACGGTATGGTAATGTACGAAGCCGGCCATACTTCTGATGGTAAAGGAACGGTTGCAAACCAGGTTGCTTTCCAACGTGCGTTCTTTAACTTCTTATTAAATGCAGGTATTCAAAAAGGCTTAAATATTACCGCTAACATACCTCAAACATTTGTTTCTGGTGTTGGACAAACAGCCAGTGTAACAGTAACAGGTGGCACAGCTCCATATACTTATGTATGGTCTACTGCCTGTGGCGCTACAATTTCTAGCCCAAGTGCCTCATCAACTACTATTACATTCCCAACGCTAGCTCCACAAACCCAGTGTTTTGTTACTTGCGTGGTAACTGATGCCTGTGGCCGTCGCAACTTTGTTTCTGTAGCTATTGCTTCGCAAACAATGCCTCCTGCGCCGTTTGTTATTACATTAACGGGTCAAACAAATAACAGCTGCTTTGGAGCTTGCACAGGTGCTATTAATATTACACCATCAGGTGCTACTCCTCCGTATACTTATACTTGGAGCAATGGTGCTACAACCCAAGACTTAACAGGATTATGTAATGGTACTTATACAGTAACAGTAAGAGATGCAAATAACTGTACTAAAACTGCTACTTATACTATTACTTCTCCTACTACTATATCAGCAACTATTGGTTCTCAAACCAATGTATTGTGCTTTGGCCAGTCTACCGGTTCGGTAACTGTTAATGCTACCGGAGGTACTTCTCCATACCAATACAAATTAGGTTCAGGTTCTTACGGTTCTAGCAACACCTTCTCTGGCTTAGCTGCCGGTACTTATGTAGTAACTGTAAAAGATGCTAATAACTGTACTACTACAGTTAACGTTACTATAACTCAACCTTCTTCGGCTGTTAGTGTATCAATATCTTCAACTACTAACGCATCATGCGGTGGTAGCAACGGTGCATTAACTGCTGTAGGTGCAGGTGGAACAACCCCATACCAATACAGCTTAAACGGTGGTACTTACCAATCTAGCGGTACATTCAGCGGTTTAACCGGTGGTTCATATACCATTACCGTACTCGATGGTAACAACTGTACAGCTACTGTAAATGCTACTATTAATAATAATGCAGGCCCAACAGCTACTATTGGTTCTCAGGTAAACGTATTATGTTTTGGTGGAGCTACAGGTTCTGTTACAGTATCTCAATCTGGTGGAACCTCTCCTTACCAATATCAATTGGGTAGTGGTTCATTCCAAACCAATGCTACATTTGGTGGCTTATTAGCGGGTACTTATACATTTACCGTTCGCGATGCCAACAACTGTGTGTCTTCTGTAACAACTACTATTACTCAGCCTGCTTCAGCAGTATCGGGTAGCATTACCTCGCAAACAAACGTAGCTTGTAATGGTGGTAACGGTTCTGTAACCGTAGCCGGTGCAGGTGGCGTAGCTCCTTACCAATACTCTTTCAACGGTGGCGCTTACCAATCTAGCGGTACATTCAGCAACCTTGCAGCCGGTTCTTATACTGTAACCGTTCGCGATGCTAACCTGTGTACAGCTTCTGTTCCTGTAACTATTACGCAACCTTCAAACCTAAGTGTATCTTTAGTTGGTTCTCCAACAAACGTATTATGCTTTGGTAACTCTACCGGTGCGTTTACAGTTGCAGGTGCCGGTGGTACTGCTCCTTACCAATATTCTAACAACGGTGGTACTTTCCAGTCAAGCGGTTCATTTACCGGTCTTGCTGCTGGCAGCTACGTTGTCACTGTAAAAGATAACAACAACTGTACCTCTACTGTTACAGTTACAATATCTCAACCTTCAAACCCATTATCAGGTAGTATTACCGATCAAACTAACGTATTGTGCTTTGGTAACTCTACCGGTTCTGTAACAGTTGCTGCTTCGGGTGGTACTGCTGCTTACCAATATAAAATAGGTTCAGGTTCATTACAGTCAAGCGGTGCCTTTGGTGGCCTTGCTGCAGGTAACTATGTTGTAACTATTCAAGATGCTAACGGTTGCCAGGCTACGGTTAACGTAACTATTAACCAACCTGCCGGCCCGCTTTTAGCATCGTCGTCAAACCAGGTTAATGTATTGTGCTTTGGCCAGTCAACAGGCTCTGTACAAATTAACGGTGCGGGTGGCACATCGCCATACGAGTTCCGTATCGGTTCAAACGCTTACGGTACATCTAACGCATTTACAGGTTTAGCTGCCGGCACATATACCTTTACCGTTCGCGATGCCAGCGGTTGTACAGCTACTACCAGTGTAACAATTACTCAACCGGGTTCAGCAGTTGATGCTGTTCTTGGTCCTCAAACCAACGTATTATGTTTTGGTAACACAACCGGCTCTGCAACTGCAGTAGGTAACGGTGGTGTTTCTCCATACACATTTAATATTAACGGTGGCGCTTACCAGGCTTCAGCTACCTTCAACGGTTTAGGTGCAGGCACCTATACTTTGGGTGTTAAAGATGCTAACGGTTGTACCGATGTTGTTACCGTAACAATTACTCAACCTGCTGCTGCGCTTAATGCTTCAGCAAACGTAACTAACGCTTCTTGCGCCGGTTCT
Source organism: Flavobacteriales bacterium (assembly GCA_044378145.1). Classification (GTDB taxonomy): domain Bacteria; phylum Bacteroidota; class Bacteroidia; order CAMBQF01; family CAMBQF01; genus CAMBQF01. Next base: position 7,345 of record JBIPNX010000474.1, read on the forward strand.
ACAAACGGTTCGGTTATTATTACTGCTACCGGTGGAACTGCTCCTTACCAATACCAATTAGGTTCAGGTTCATTCCAATCGGGTAACTCATTTGCAGGTTTATCAGCAGGTAGCTACACAGTTACCGTACGCGATAACAACAACTGTACCTTTGTAGTTAACTTCAACGTATCAGAACTTTCTTCTACCGTATCGGGTAGCATTACATCTCAAACCAACGTATTATGTTTTGGTGCTTCAACAGGCGCTGTAACAGTTGCAGGTTCGGGTGGTGTTACTCCTTACCAATACTCTATTAACGGTGGTACTTTCCAAGGCTCGGGTTCTTTCACAGGCCTGGCTGCAGGTAACTACTTTGTAACTGTAAAAGATGCTAACGGTTGTTTAGGTACAGTAAACGTAACTATAACACAGCCGGGAGCCCCAGTATCAGGTAATATTACCAACCAGGTTAACGTATTATGTAACGGTGACTTTACCGGTGCTATTACTATTACAGGTAGCGGTGGTGTTGGCCCATACCAATATTCTAACAATGGTGGTGCTTATCAGGGCAGCGGTATATTTACCGGTTTAGCTGCTGGTAGCTATGTTGTTACCGTACGCGATAACAACAACTGTACAGGTACTGTAAACGTTACAATTACTCAACCATCAACTCCGGTTGCGGGTTCTATTGTTTCTCAAACTAACGTATTGTGTTTTGGTCAGTCTACAGGTTCTGTTACCGTTTCAGGTTCAGGTGGTGTAGGCCCTTACCAATTCAATATCAATGGTGGTTCATTCTCTGCCAGCAACACATTCAGCAACCTTGCAGCCGGTTCATATACCGTACTTGTTCGCGATGCTAACGGTTGTTTATTTACCCTTCCTGTTACTATTACCCAACCAGGCAGCCCAGTTAGCGGTTCTATTGTAAACCAGACTAACGCCAGCTGTTTAGGTGCAGCGGGTTCTGTAACTGTTGCTGGTTCTGGTGGTACAGCCCCATACCAATACAGCTTAAACGGTGGTACATTCCAATCTTCTGGCGCATTTACAGGCTTAACTGCCGGTAACTATACAGTAACCGTACGTGATGCTAACGGTTGTACTTTTAATGTACCGGTTAACATTACCCAACCTGCTGACGCTGTTACGGGTTCTATCACTGCACAAACTAACGTATCGTGCTTTGGTGGTAACAACGGTGCAGTTACTGTAACAGGTGCAGGTGGTGTTGCTCCTTACACTTATAGCTTCGAGGGTGGTGCATTCTCTTCTACCAACTCATTTACAGGTTTAACTGCGGGCAGCTACGATGTTACTGTTAAAGATAACAACGGCTGTTTATTTGTTGTTAACGTAAACATTACCCAGCCTTCAGCTCCGCTTTCAGTAAGCATTACATCACAAACTAACGTTTCTTGCTTTGGCGGAAGCAATGGTTCTGTTACGGTAATTGGCGCGGGTGGTACACCTGCTTACGTATACCGTATTGGTTTAGGTGCTTACCAGTCTAGCGGTACTTTCAACAACTTAGCTGCAGGTACTTATACTATTACTGTTCGCGATTCTAAACTGTGTACTTCTACAGTAACTGTAGTTATTACTCAGCCTTCTACTCCTGTTACCGGTACTTCTGACGATGTTGTTCCTGTTGCCTGCTACGGCGATGCTTCGGGTTCATTCGTAGTAATTGGTGCGGGTGGTGTTGCCCCATACACTTACAGCTTTAATGGTGGTGCCTTTAACAGCTCTAACTCTTATGTTGGATTAGTTGCAGGTACTTACTCTGTAATTGTTCGCGATGCCAACGGTTGTACTTCTCCTGCGGTTGTTGTAACTATTACTCAACCAAACGGTGCATTATCAGCTAACATTGGTAACCAAACCAATATACTATGCTACGGTGCTGCTACCGGTTCGTTCTCTATCAACGCTAACGGCGGAACAGCTCCTTACCAATACAGCTTAAACGGTGGCGCTTACAATGCTTCTAACACATTTGCCAACTTAACTGCAGGTATTTACCTTGTAGTAGTTCGCGATGCTAACGGTTGTACTTCGTCTCCTGTTGTTGTTACACTTACCCAACCAAACGCTCCGCTATCGGGCAGCATAACCAACAGCACTAACGTATTGTGCTTTGGTGC
>JBIPNX010000380.1:0-2939 GCA_044378145.1 Flavobacteriales bacterium
TAATGATATTATCACTGTATCAAACTACAAACATGCAGGCACTACCTACTCTTTGTTTGATGGTTTAGGACGCATTGTTTTAAGTGGTAATTTTACAGCCGAAAACACCAACATAAACATTGGCGGTTTAGCTCCGGGTATGTACATACTTTCTATCAACGGAGATATGCGCCAGTCGTATAAAGTGATGAAACAATAATGAACCTTAACCTTCAACATAAAAATGCCCTTGTGTGTGGCTCTACGCAAGGCATAGGTAAAGCAGCAGCAGTAGAACTGGCATTGCTTGGCGCCAACGTTACCTTATTGGCCCGCAACGAGGAAAGCCTTAAAGCCGCAGTACGCGATTTAGATACTACCCTTGGACAGGAACACACCTATTTAGTTGCTGATTTTGCTGATACAAATGCTTTGAAAGCGCTTGCTGAAAACAGCATAGCCAAAGGCAATTTCCACATACTGGTAAACAATACAGGCGGCCCACCGGCAGGCCCGGCAAAAGATGCTAAGGTTGAAGATTTTCTTTCGGCATTTAACAACCACCTGGTTGCTAACCATATTATTACACAGGCTGTAATTGAGAGTATGAAAGCTGCCGGTTACGGACGCATTATCAATGTTATTTCAACATCGGTAAAGCAGCCTATACCGGGCCTTGGAGTGTCAAACACCATACGTGCGGCAGTTGGCAATTGGGCTAAAACATTAGCAGGCGAATTAGGGCAATTTGGCATTACGGTAAACAACGTTTTACCGGGCGCTACCGCTACCCAGCGTTTGCATAGCATTATTACAAACAACGCTGCTAAAAAACAACAAAGCGAAGATGAGGTATCGGCCCACATGGTTGCAGAAATACCTATGAAACGCTTTGCCCAGCCCGAAGAGATTGCGGCTGCGGTAGCATTTTTAGCATCGCCTGCGGCGGGTTATATCAACGGTATTAATGTGCCGGTTGATGGTGGAAGGACTGCTTGCTTGTAGAGAATTTTATGAAACATAAAATAGCATTCGCCTTAATAATGGGTATAGTTACTACTTGTATTATATCCTTTACGTTGATATCAATCAATGTAGGTTTTGTACCCGGCTTTTTACGCATATGGCTACGTTCCTGGGGAATAGCCTACCTGGTAGTAATACCGGCCATACTTATCATTGGCCCGCAGGTACAAAAACTGGTAGACAGGATACTGAAATAAAAAAATCCCCAACTCAATAAATTGAATTGGGGATTTTCATCATCTACTTAACCCTCTATTTGATTGAAGCTTCTATAAGGTCTTTAAAGGCCTTGTTATCCATCTCTTTTAAATCAACCTGAACAGTACCATCAGTAGTTTTTACCTTCTTTATCTGGGCAAATACTTTATCGCCTTTGTTGGTATAGGTTATTAAGGTAGCATCGGCATTATTGGGCATTTGTTTAAAGCCAATTTCGCCTTTATCTTCAATTACATAATTAGCATTAACAATGCTAAACTGTCCATTAATTACCAATATTGCATTTACGGCGTCAAACTTGTTTTTATCGTACTGCACCGCAAGTTGTTGCGGGTTTCTTTCACCACCAAACCTGTCAACATTTGTCCAACCCATTTTGGTAACGCGCAGACTTGTCATAACATCAGTTGCTGTAGCTTTTGATGCAGTAGTTGAATTAACATTTTTAGCGTTGGCATTATAGTGGTAAATATCGTCCTTATTGCTATTCCAGCCCCCTTTAAGCCCAAATCCCCCATCTGCATTATCCCTGTTTTCTTCCCTCCATTTTCTGTTAATCTCGGCTTGAGCTTTATCTGCCTTATCTTTAATAATAGCCAACGTATCTGTTAATACCTGCTCCGGTACCACCTTTTTAACAATGGAGGCAACAGGTACTTTTATATCCGTGTTTTTTAGCACATCCATGTACTCTGTATCAACCCCATCTTTTGATTTTTTATCTTTAATAACATACTCTAAGTAGCCAGCCTGGCGTGTAGTATCGGCCACATAGCTCCTGAAAGTTTTTTCATCGTACCCCCTTACACATAAAGTGGTATTTGGAAATACAGTGTTACGTATATATTGGGTAACTGCACTATGAACCACCTTTTTAATTTTAATGGTATTGCCTGCTGTTATTACAGAGTACGTTTTATCGCCCAGCTCAATACTAAAGCAATTGTATTCGGCATTTAATTGCTGTGGAGCAGTAGGTTTAGCGGGGGCATTCTTATAGTCTCCTTCTCCACCAAAATCAAACCCACCAATAACACCAACAGTATCGTGTGCTATATGGCCTTTAGCTTCTCCCACAAAAATATCGCTGTCCCAATTCCATTGTACCAGGCCTTTCTCGTCCTTATCTCCATAGAAAATATCCATTTGCTTATCGGCTATTTTGGCAACAGATAAGTTTAGATTTGCGCCATCTTTAATACGCATGGCCTTGCCATTATTGCTGGCATTGATATAATATGAACCGGCAGATACCAGCAGCTGGTTATTGCACATGGTAGGAGCGCCACCAAAAATTAAATCTTTAGCGGTTGTGTACTCTACAAATTCTACAACAATATTACCTGTTACAGGTGTGCCATCTATGTTCTCCAGATTTTTAGGATTAACCTCTAACACAGAACCCTTCTCGCCTTTTATTTTAGACGTTCTGGTAGATGATACAGTATAGGTTTTATGCTTTGGATCAAAGCGCTGCACAAGCTCATTTAATTCCTTTTGGCGTTTTACCGTGTAGGCCCGATGGAGTTGTGGTACCTGTAGTTATTGTAACAGTTTTAGGGTCTTGTGTAGTAACAAGATTAGTGGCAGGGGTATTGTTTGTAGTTTGGGGTTGCACTGTGGTGCCTGGAGTGGTTTGCTCTGTGTTTTCAGCAGTATTTTGCTGCATGCATGAGCTAAGCGCAATTAAGGCGCTTACTACTAGAACAAGTGTA
>JBIPNX010000381.1:0-2935 GCA_044378145.1 Flavobacteriales bacterium
AACCCGGTTAAAAGCGATGTGCTTAAAGGCGGCGATGTTTACGCGGAGAATAACTGCGACAGCATTGTTGGTATTGGTGGCGGTGCAGCAATGGATGTTGCTCGCGCAATAGTACTGCGTATAAACCACCGTCGTGACCTTTTTGATTACGATGATTTGATTGGCGGCGATGTATATGTAACCGAAGAGGTGCCTTACTTTATTACTGTGCCTACCACCTGTGGTACCGGTAGCGAGGTTGGTCGTTCGGCTATTATATCAGAAGACGATACCCACCGCAAGCGCATTTTATTTGCCCCTAAATTATTGGCTAAAATAGTTTTTGCCGATCCTGAACTTACCATGGACCTGCCTGCCTTTGTTACGGCAGCAACCGGTATGGATGCCCTTACCCATAACATGGAGGCTTATATTGCTAAAATGTACCACCCCATTTGCGAGGGCATTGCTTTAGAAGGTATGAGCGTTATTGCCAAATACCTGGAGCGAGCAACCAACGCACCTGACATAGAAAGCCGCACCGGTATGATGATAGGCTCATCTATGGGGGCTATTGCTTTTCAAAAAGGCTTAGGTGTGGTTCACTCATTAGCGCACCCGCTGTCTACTTTGCTTGATATGCACCATGGCCTTGCCAATGCTATTATGATACCTTACGGCATGAAGTTTAACATTGCCGGTTTTGAAGATAAGTTTGCCCGCATGGCGCGTAACCTTGGTTTAGAAAACGAGAGCGGACAGGGTGTTGTTGACTGGTTATTTGAAATGAACAAGAAACTGGGCTTACCAACCAAACTTAGCGATGCAGGTGTTAAAGCCGAAGATTTAGATAAACTGGCCGACCTTGCTATTCTTGACTTCTGCCACCCGAACAACCCTAAACCGGTTACTAGGGAAGACTTTAAGAAGATTTACGAAGAGGCGCTTTAAACTAAAAACTAAAAGTGAAAAACGACAAATTAGTAATTGGCATTTCCGATTGCGGCCTTAAGCATAAGAACTATGCCGGCTGGATTGGTGGTGGAGATAGCAATATTGAAATTGTTAAGTTGGGATATACCGATGATAACATGGAGGAGCTTGACCGCTGCCATGCGTTGATACTTACCGGCGGGCACGATGTAAATCCTAACCTGTATGGCAAGCCTGAGTATATGGACGATTGCCAGGTGGATAACATGGATAACGACCGTGACGATTTTGAAGTTGGCCTTTTGCTTACCGCTATAGCTATGGATATGCCTGTGCTAGGTATTTGCCGTGGCTTACAAATAACCAATGCCTATTTTAAAGGAACCCTTATTCCTGATTTACCTAAATACAAAGGGTTGCACCACTCAGCAGTAGATGGGGTAGACCGCGAACATAAAGTAAAGGTAGAAGAAGGCACTTTACTTGCTGAGGTTACCGGTACGTTGGATGGCGAGATTAACAGCGCCCACCACCAAAGTACCGATGAGCCGGGCAAAGGCTTACGTGTTAACAGTTACAGTACCGGAGTAGTAGAAGGTTTGGAATACGAAAACCGAGCAAACAAGGCATTTTTACTATTGGTGCAATGGCATCCGGAACGATTGAAGGATAAAGAAACCAGTCCGTTTGCAAACAATATACGCACCCGTTTTTTACAAGAAGCAGCAAATTATAAAAATGAAAATAATTAATCCCGCTACCGAAGAGTTGGTAGGTGAAGTAGCCGTAGATTCTACGGAAGCAATAAAATCTAAATACGAAAAAATACGCGCAGGTCAGGCCGCATGGGCAGCTAAACCCTTACAGGAACGCCTTGATATCATTATAAAGTTTGGCGAGATTGTAGATGCCAATGTTGATAGGTTAGCAGCCTTGCTTACGTCTGAAATGGGCAAGCCGCTATGGCAGGCAGCAGGCGAGATAAAAGGCGCCAAAAACCGCGTTAAGTTTTTAACCGACCTTGCCGCTAAAACTCTGGCTGAAGACTGGGTTACCTTGGAAGGCGCTACCAAAGAAAAAATAGCTTACGAACCGCTTGGTGTTATAGGTAACATATCTGCATGGAACTACCCTTATAACGTAGGGTACAATGTGTATTTACCTGCCCTTGTAGCAGGTAATGCAGTGTTATATAAACCATCGGAATACACTGCCCTTACCGGTATTGAGATGGGTAAAATGCTTTGGGAAGCAGGCGTTCCTCAAGATGTTTTCCAGGTTGTTATTGGTGGTAAAGAGGCAGGACAAACCATGCTTGATTTACCGTTAGATGGATATTTCTTTACAGGATCGTACCGCACGGGTAAGCACATTGCCCAAACCGTTGCACATAAATTAGTGCCCGTTGGCTTAGAGCTTGGCGGTAAAGACCCATTATATGTTGCCGAAGATGTTGCTGATGTGGCTAACGTTGCCGCTGCCGCTGCCGAAGGAGTATTCTATAACACCGGCCAAAGTTGCTGTGCGGTAGAGCGCATCTATGTTAACGAGAAAGTGTACGACGCTTTTGTAGAAAACTTTGTAGCCGAAACCAAAAAACTGAAAACAGGTTCTCCTACCGAAGAAGGTGTTTGGATTGGCCCGCTTACACGCCCGGAGCAGATTGATGTTATCCAACAACAGGTTAACGATGCCGAAAGCAAAGGCGCCAAAGTATTATTGGGCGGCAAAACGGTAGAGGGTAAAGGCTATTACTACGAGCCTACCGTTGTGGTAGATGTGAAAAACGATATGCCTATTATGCAGGAAGAAAGCTTCGGCCCGGTAATTGGCATTATGAAAGTTAAAGACGATGAAGAGGCTATCCGCCTGATGAACGATACCGAATACGGCTTAACGGCTGCTGTTTACACAGCATCGAAAGAGCGTGCCGATAACATGATGCTGAAGCTAAACGCCGGTACGGTGTACTGGAACTGCTGCGACAGGGTTAGCCCTTACACACCATGGAGCGGACGTAAAA
>JBIPNX010000382.1:0-2929 GCA_044378145.1 Flavobacteriales bacterium
CCCGCTTTGGCGATGGCAATAACGGCAGCAAATACACACCAAGCTGTTATATCGTCTATTGCAGCGCTGGTTATGGCAAGGCTGCCAATGGGCGTATTCATTAGGCCGCGTTCTCTTAATATGCTTGCCAAAACAGGAAAAGCCGTAATGCCCATAGCAATACCCATAAACAATGCAAAGGGTAAAAAATATACGTTATCAGGTGCAAAATCAACATAAATAAAATACGCAAGGCCAACGCCCAGCGTAAAGGGGAATAAAATACCCGCATGGCTTATTAAAAGGGCCTGGCGTGCCTGTGTTTTTACCTGGTCCATATTCAGCTCCATGCCTACTACAAACATAAACAGGATAAGCCCAAGGCGGCTGATAAGGTGCAGGTCTTCCATACTGGTAGAAGGAAACACAAAATTTAAATACCCCGGAAACCACATACCAATTAACGATGGGCCCAATACTATACCGGCTAAAATTTCGCCTATAACCCCCGGCTGGCCTATCTTTTTAAACAGATAGCTGAAGATTTTGGTAGCGCCAACAATAATCACAAGCTGGATTAAAAATTTTGAAAGCGGGGCTGTTGCATTCTCTTTTACTGTTTGCTTAAAGTGGGTAAAATAATCTAAAAGCCCTGCAGGTTCTGCGAGTTGCTTGTGCCCTTCTAAAAACACACCGCTATCAAGTATTGCCCATATAATTATGGCAAAAAATACTATTGTACCTATGTAGTATGTAATATAACTTCTGTTGCTCATTTTGTAGTCGGCAACATCAAATATAAGGCCATAAAGCCCTTAATTTGCAGTAATAACAAAATATAACGCTACTTTTTTACTACGGCTGTAGTATAGAACTCTTTCAGGTAATCGGGCTCAAAATAGGCTACATCTTCAAATTGTTGAGCCTCAAATTTTTGAGTGGCTAACCATATCTGGTGTTTGGCTTTAAGATAAAAGCCTGTGTTGAAATTCGCATTGGGCTTAGCCCCGAGCATAGCGCTGAACTTCACCGCACCATCGCCAATAAAATATACGGTTTGCTTTTGAAGTATTTCAGTGTACGACTCTGCAGTCAATAGCTCAGGAGCGGGCGAAACTGCAATTGATAAATCAGCATTGTAAACGGCAGAAAACACCTCATCCCTGCGGGCATCAATCATTGGGCATATAACAAAAACACCTTCAACAGTATTATCCTGCATAAAGCCCGATGCCATTAATTGCAACGTATTAAGTGCGATTAACGGTTTACCCGCGGCATAGCAAAACCCTTTAGCTACTGATGATGCAATGCGCAAACCGGTATACGAACCCGGGCCGGCACTAAGTGATACCGCATCAACATCAGTTGCTGCAATACCTGCTTCGGTAAGCAGTTCGTCAATAAACACAGTAAGGAGCGCCGCATGGGCGCGGGGTTCGGCACTCTCGCGGTAAGCAATAAGGTTGCCGTTGTTGCTAAGCGCCGCTGAACATACGGCTCCGGCTGTTTCTAAATGAAGCAGCATAATTATTTCTGGTCGCCGGTATTTTTGGTAAAGTCGTCTTTAGGCTTTTTCTCTACCTCGTTGCCGTCTTTAAGCTGCTTAGATACTACACGGTATGGACCTGCAATAATCTCATCTCCATCTTTAACACCGCTTACAATCTGTATGTAGGTATTATCCTGCACACCAGTTTTAACAGCTACTTTTTTGGCCTTGCCGTTATCATAAATGTAAACTACCTCTTCTATTTCAGGCTTTACTTCTTTTTTGTTACTGGTTTCTTCGGCTGGTTTAGCCTCTCCTTCGCCGCCTTCATCTTCAGGGTCTTCCTGAGGGGCATCGTCCATACCACTGGCGGTAGTTACTGCTTGTATAGGCACCGATATAACATTGCTAACCGTTTTGGTTTTAATGTCAACGCTGGCTGTCATACCCGGGCGGAATGGAGATTCATTCGGCTTCAGGTTTTTCAATAAATCTTCGTACGATGTACGCAGTATACGCACCTTTACAGGGAAGTTGGTTACCTGGTCGGCAGTAAGGGTGGTGCTGTTGTTGGCCGAGTTGGCAATATCGGTTACCACACCTTTAAACTTACGGTCGCCATAGGCATCAATAGTAATTTCGGTAGTATCGCCTAAGTGTACGCGTACAATATCGTTCTCGTTCACATCCACCTGAACTTCCATTTCGGTAAGGTCGGCAAGGCGCATAATCTCAGTACCTGCCATTTGCGCTGTACCAACCACGCGCTCGCCACGCTTGTTATTAAGCTTAGATACCGTACCATCAACCGGGGCAAAAATGGTTGTGCGGCCTAAGTTATCGCGTGCTTCTTTCAGCGAAGCCTCCGCACTTTTAATGGCAAATTCAGCTGCATCAACGTTGTCTCCTGCTGCATCAACATCAGCTTTAGCACCGTCGTATTGCGCTTGTATAGCATCCCACTCCGATTGCGAAATGGCTTTGCTTTTGAATAAGCCTTCGTTACGCTTATAAGACGCCTCTATGTTTTTAAAGGTGGCTTTTACGCGGGTAAGGTTGGCTTTAGAGGTAGACAGGTTAGAGCGTTGGCCATCAAGGCCTGCTTGCAAACGGTTAACATTAGATATATAAATATCAGGGTTGATTTTGCAAAGCACCTGGCCTTTCTTTACCTCCTGGCCCTCTACCACGTTCATCTCTATAATCTCGCCCGATACGTCGGGGCTGATTTTTACCTCGTTTACGGGCTGCACTTTACCGTTAGCCGACACTATTTCTACAATAGTGCGCTTTTGCGCTTTCTCAGTAAATATCTTCTTCTTCTCGTCTTTACCACCGCACGATGTTAAGACAAGCGCAGGCACTAAAGCCACTAAGGCAATTACTTTTAGCGAGTGAGTAATGTTCATTGTTCTGTTGTATTAATAAAGCGGCTTGCCGCGGTAAAAATCTAATAGT
>JBIPNX010000384.1:0-2919 GCA_044378145.1 Flavobacteriales bacterium
ATAAATAATGCAAACACTATCAGCAGTGGCTTTTTCATAGTACCGTTGGTTCCTATGCAAAAGTCTGTTTATTGACAGATTTTGTAAATACTACTTTAGTGGTATTTTAACGGGGGTACAGCTTGTTTATAGCCTCTGTGCGCGATTGCACCTCTAGCTTACGGTAGATGTTGTTGATGTGCTTACGTACCGTTTCCTGGCTAAGGCTTAGGTCTGCTGCAATTTCTTTGTAGCGCAGGCCTTTAGAAAGCAGCTCAACAATTTGTATCTCGCGCTGGGTTAGCTTATCAACCTCTAATGCCGCCGACGATTTTGTTTGCACAAACTCCATAACCTTACGGGCAATTTGAAAGCTCATGGGCGAGCCGCCATGGTGCAAATCGAAAATAGCCTGCAAAAATTCTTCTTCGGTAGATGTTTTTAAGATGTAGCCCGTTGCACCGTTACAAATGGCGCTAAACACCAAATCGTCTTCGCTGTGTATGCTGCAAACCAAAAACTGGCAGTTGGGCCAAAACAAGCGCAGTTGCTTTATCAGTTCGTAGCCCGACATATCGGGCAGGCCAATATCTATTACGGCTATGTTGGGGTCTATGGCTTCGGCAGCAGATAATACACTGTAGGCATTTTTGTAAGCGTTGATAAGGTTAAAACGCGCGTCGGCTTTAATACGCAAAGAATACTCTTCGGCAAAAAAGTCCTGGTCTTCTACAATTACAACGCTTATGCTTTCCATCTAAGTTAAAGGCGAACTAAATATAAGACAAAGTCCGTTAGGCGCATTATTAACTAATTGAAAGTTACCACCAATTGCCTCCATCCGATGTTTAAAATTGGTTAGCCCGTTGCCTGCAATATTTTCAGCGCTTAACCCTTTACCATTGTCTTGTACGGCAATAGACAGGATTTGGTTATTGGTTATTTTTATAGTGATGGAAACCTGCGTTGCCCCCGAGTGCTTTAAGATATTATTCAAGGCCTCTTTATAGGTAAGGAATAAATTACGCCTAACGTTGGGTAGCAGGGTTATTTGCGGAATATCAGCCGGAATATCAAAAACTGTTTCAATAGCCGTATTCTCAAAAAACGTATTGGTGTGGTTGCGCAGGTAATAAATAAAGTTTGCCAAATCGTCGTGCACCGGGTTAACCGACCATATCAACTCTCTAAAACCCCTTTGTGCATTGCGTGCCAGGTCGGCAATCCTATCGGCGTTGGGGTTGTCTTTCAACTTGTCAGACATTAACGCAATCATGCTCAGGTTACCCCCAATATCATCGTGTATATCCTGCGATAGTTGAAGGCGTATTTTTTGCAGCGCCTTTTCTTTTTCCAGCATAGCCATGCGCCTGCGGTAACGGGCACGGGTAACGCCATACACAACAAGGCCTACCGTTATAATTACCAAAACAATAATCAGTGTAATAAACCACCAGGTTTGCCAAAACGGGGGGCTGATAATTATTACCAGCATTTTTTGCGGGGAACACCAGGTTCCATCCCTGTTTGCCGATTTTAGCCAAAAGCTATACGTGCCCGGAGCTAAAGCCGAAAAGCGAACAAAGTTGCTGTTGCCAATATTGCTCCAGCCGGTGTCTTGCCCCTCTAGCCTGTAAGCAAACTGGTTTTTACCCGGCTCAGTAAAATCGAATGAGGCAAATTGAAGATAGATTGAACTTTGGGTATAATTAAGTTTCAATTCGTTTGATACACCCAACAGCGAATCGGCATTTATTTCTTTCTCGTAAATTTTAATTTTTGTAATAGCCTGTAACGGCTTTAACGTATCAATAGTAACACTATCAGGATAAAAATAATTAAGGCCGTTAATTCCACCAAAAAACAACTCGCCATCATCGGCCCTGTAATACGACCCTGTATTAAATTCATTAGACTGCAGGTTGTAGCTAACATCAAAATTGCGAAAAGTTTCTGTTGTCTTGTTAAACACACTTAGCCCGGCATTGCTGCTAACCCAAAGCGTGTTGTTGCTGCCCTGCAAAACAGCATACAGGTATAAATTATTAAGCCCGTTTTTTTCGTTATAAATTTTTGTCTCATTGGTTTTTGTGTTGTATTTAAGCAACCCGTTTTCGGTTGCCATCCACACAATGTCTTTTCCTTCTGGCAGCATACAGCGTGGGTTACGGGCCAATATATTTAATGCCTTTCCCTGCCTTGCTGTTTTATCGCTATTTATTACACTGCGCTTTAGCGTACCATCGTATTGCGAAATAATTACGTTATTATTATCAATAAAATGAAACGATAGGTTGTATGATTCGCCAAAAATGTACTTAACTGTTTTCTCCTCCTCGTTGTAATAGTACAGGCCGCTTGTTGTGCCAAAATATATGGTACCATCGGGCGACTCGTTAATACAAAACACAAAATTACTGCCGGGTATAAGAGTATCTAATGCCTGCAATTTTTGCTTTTGAAAATCGAGGTTAGTGTTGGCAACATACACCCCGTCATCAGCGCCAATCCAAATGCGTTGCTTGCTATCGCGGTACATATAGTTGATGTTCCTGCCGGTCAACAGTACTTTATTTTGCCTTGTTTTTCGGTTGTAAACATTTAATCCCCCGTTAGCCGTACCAATAAGTACAACATCCTTATCATACCGTAAAAGGCCTTTTATAAAATTAGAGCTAATTCCATTCGTCCCTCTATTAATCACCCTGAACGCATAATTTTTCTGGTCGGTTTTTATTACACCGCTTCCTTCAGTGCCTATCCATAAGTTATTATTCCTGTCGTAATAATAACAGTTTATGTTTATGGTGTTTTGCTCAATTGCCGCCGGCAGTTTATACGTAGTAACTGTATTAGATTGTGCATTATAAAGTGCAACTAAATTATTTTCGGCAGAGGTAATAAAGAGTTCGTTAGTAGTCTTCTTATAAAACCTGCCAA
>JBIPNX010000385.1:0-2916 GCA_044378145.1 Flavobacteriales bacterium
CACAAACCTATCGCATGGCAAGCCCGAGTTTACCAATGCAGGTACAAAGGCCGTAGGACCGGGCAGGCACTCTACCTCTACCCCATTGCGCAAACATTCCCTTACTAGTAAAAAACCGGGGTCAGATATGGCAGGCGTACCGGCATCCGATACCAATGCTACACTCTCGCCAGCTGCAATACGGGCTGTCCAACCTGCAACGGTTTTATGCTCATTATGCATGTGGTGCGATACAGGGCGTTTATCAATTCCCAGTTTAGATAACAGGAACGACGTATTGCGGGTATCTTCGGCAAGTATAATATCTACCATACCCAGTACCTTAACCGCACGCAGGGTTATATCATCCAGATTGCCAATGGGGGTGGGTACTATGTATAGCTTAGACATAATGGCAAAGGTACCCAATTGTCAATTCACAATGGTCAATTGTCATTTTTTTGCATCGTCAAGCAGAAAAAACTAAACGATTGTTTAATTTTTTCTGTCTGTATTTCAATTATTTAGGGCTTCAATCGGTAAAATCTCAAGCAAACCTATATCTACTAATTAAACGTTTGTTTAATTTTGTCGTGTGAAAAAGACCGTAACAACAATTAACGACCCCGGGTTTGAAAAAAAGAACCAGATACTGGATGTAGCCGAAGAGCTATTTTCAGCTAACGGGTTTGATGGTGTCAGTGTGCGCGACCTTTCTAAAAAGGCCGACATTAATATCGCCATGATATCGTACTACTTCGGCTCTAAAGAAAACCTTTATGTAGCCCTGATAGAGCGTAAAATGATTACCATTCGCCAGGACTTAGGCGACGCATTTCCCAATGGTGGCAGTGCCTGGGAAAAACTTAGCTACATAATAGACCGCTATGTAGATAAGATAGTAGACAACCGCAAGTTTATGAATATTGTGTTCTCTGAACTGGGCACTACCCAGCGCGAGCAGATATCAAACTTTCTTCGCAACCGTTTTGCCGACAATCAGAACGCCTTTAAAGAAATTATAGAACAAGGGATAAAAGACGGCGAATTCCGCCATGTTGATGCGCAGTTAACCATCGTATCAATAATTGGCCCGCTAAAGCTATATGTGAGTAACCCCATGATGGTACAAAAGCTTTTAAACGAACCTACCGAAGAAGGTGCCTACAGCAAAAAGCACCGCGACCGCATGAAAGCGCACCTTACCGATATGATGGAACGCTTTTTAAAACCCTAATATTTTTTTGCCCTGCAATTAAACAAACGTTTGAATAATAATATGAAGTCATTAAAAACACTAACCGCCATTGCGCTTTTTACTCTTGCAACAAGTGCAGCACAGGCCCAAAAGCTAACGCTTGATAACGCAGTGCAACTGGCCACTAACAATAGCAAGCAGTTAAAAATGTCTGCTGCCAAAGTTGATGCCGCCGATGCCAAAGTTGATCAAAACGTCAACTCTTTTATTCCGCAGGTTACGCTTAACGCAAACTATACGCGCCTTAGCGACAACATTGAGCCATTTACCATCAGCATTCCGGGGTTTGGCTCGCAGGTGCTTAACCCGCAAATATTAAATCAGTTTACCAATAGGCTTAGTGTACAATCTACCTTGTTTGGGGGCCTGCGTAACCAAAACAATTTAAAGACCACGCAGTACCTGGAAACTGCAGCTAAACTGGATGCAGAAAAAGATGCTACCGATGTACGCTTTAACGCCATTAGCGCGGTGCTAAACCTGTATAAAGGTCAACAAACGCTTAAGCTTGTTGATGAAAACCTGAAACTATCTGACACCCGCCTTACCGACGTTACCAACATGTTTACTACGGGTATGGCATTACAGAATGATGTATTGCGCACCGCGCTTAACAAATCGAATTTAGAGATTAGCAAGGTTGATGTAGAAAGCGGAATTAGTACCGCCAACTACAACCTAAACATATTACTAGGGCAGGGCGAAACAGTTGTAAACGAGTTTGACGAAACGTCTCTTTTTCCTGTGGCTGAACAAAAGCCTGTTAGTGCATGGATTACTGATGCCATTGCAAACCGCAGCGATAAAAAAGCAGCAGATACCCGCAGCCTTGTTTACCAGGCGGGGGTTAAAAATGCACGCACAGGTTATATGCCAACGCTTACTGCCGGCTTTAACTATTACTATAACAACCCTAACCAGCGCGTGTTCCCTCAACAAGATGCTTTTAAAGCCACATGGGATTTAGGCGCTACCCTTAGCTGGAACCTTACCGGCCTTTATTCGTCGGGAGCATTGGTGCGCGAGGCTAAACAAAACGTGGTGCAAAGCCAACTTACAACATCTATTATAGAAGATGGCATTAAAATGGAAGTGAACGCTAACTACAACGCTTACACTGTTGCCAAAGCCAAGATAGACTTAGCACAAAAAGCACTTGACCAGGCTATAGAAAACCAACGCGTGGTTAAAAACAGGGTAGACAACGGTGTAAACCTGCAAACTGATTTATTGGATGCCGATGCCTTTGTTTTCCAGGCACAGATAAACCTGCTAAACGCTAAGATTGATGCGCAGGTGGCTTATTTCAAATTATTAAAATCAGTAGGAAAATAACAACACACCCCGTCACAGCATAGCTGTGCCACCCCTCCCAAGAGGGGATAAAAACTAATCACAATAAAGGACTTTTAAAATATATTACTGATGGAACAAGAAACAATTCAACCTACAGAAAACGCTGCTCCTAAAAAGAAAAGCAAACGCGTAGTGCAAATAATTTTAGCTGCAGTAGTGCTTGGTGGCGCATACTTTGCCTACAGTCGCATAGCTTACGGCATGGTACACGAAAACACCGAAAACTCGCAGATAGAAGCCAACCTGTACCCTATGTCGTTTCGCGTAGGTGGTTTTGTAGATAAGATTTTTGTTGCCGATAACCAGGCGGTTAAAAAAGGCGA
>JBIPNX010000502.1:0-2907 GCA_044378145.1 Flavobacteriales bacterium
TGCAGTCCCCGCACCGTTCCCTTGCGCAGCGACAACGACTGACTGTCCTGCACCCATCCATGCTTAACGCCTGCCGTTTCGAGCGCCGAGGCCACAAATACGGGCGCGAAGAAACCGCGTTCGTCCTCGAACCTCCGGGGCCGCAAGATCAGCACGCCCTCGATCGTAGTCCGCTCAATCTGCATTGGTCTGAGCCCCGCGGATCCCACGTTCTTTCGGAGAGTCCTGGGTTTTCATAACTCAGCTTTTCTCACGATGCGAGCGCGCGGGGCGTTGAGCCCCCACAGAGCTCGGACGACCCGCGCGCGGCCGCAGGCGGGATGCCGCCCAGAGCCGAGTGAGGACGCACGTTGTTGTAATCGTGGCGCCAGATGGCCAGCGCCTTCCTTGCTGCCCCAAGGCTGTCGAACACCTCCTCGTTCAAGAGTTCATCCCTCAGCCGGGCGTTGAAGCTTTCGATGAAGCCATTCTGTTGCGGCTTGCCCGGCGCGATGTAGTGCCAGCCGACCCCGCTTTCGTTCTGCCATTCGAGGATAGCGCGACTGGTCAGCTCCGTTCCGTTGTCGCTGACCACCAGGTCGGGCTTGCCGTAGAGCCGGATCACGGCGTCCAGTTCGCGCGCAACCCGGCCGCCGGAGAGCGAAGTGTCCGCCACCAGCGCCAGGCATTCGCGCGTATAGTCGTCGATCACCGCAAGGATGCGGAACCGACGGCTGACGCCGAACGTGTCGGCGACAAAGTCCAGGCTCCAGCGCTTCGACGGACCAGAGGGCAGAGCCATTGGCTCGCGTGTCCCCGTGGCCCGCTTGCGGCCTCGTCGTCGCTTCACCGCCAGCCCTTCCTCGCGATAGAGCCGCCTCAGCTTCTTGTGGTTCATCTCAATGCCTTCCCGTTCGAGCATCAGGCCTATGCGGCGGTAACCGAAGCGCCGCCGCTCGCCTGCGATGTCGCGCGCGGACCCGGATCTCCGGATTGTCCGGCTTGGGCTCGCGCCTCACTGTTTTCGGATCGACGCTGACCAGCCGGCAGGTGCGGCGTTGGGAGATGTCGTGCCTGTCCATCGCCTTCAACGCCGCATCCCGCTTACGCTGGGGCGTCGTCAGCTCTTTCCCAGCAGGTCTTTCAGCACGGTGTTGTCGAGCATCGCGTACGCCAGCATCCGCTTCAGCCGGCCGTTCTCGATCTCGAGCAGCTTCAGCTTCCGGGCGTCGGTGATGTCCATCCCGCCGTACTTTGCCTTGAATTTGTAGAAAGTTGCCGTGCTCAGCCCGTGCTTGCGACAGACGTCCACTGTCGGCACGCCACGCTCCTGCTCGGCCAGGATCGCGATGATCTGTTCTTCGGTAAATCGGCTCTTCCGCATGTCCGTCTCCAGGTGACGGACTCTCCATTCAAACGAGAGACCACGCGGGGCTCAGACCAACGAAGCTGTACGCTGGGGATTCCTTCGCGCCATCGAGCGAAGCTAGGTTCGCTGCATAGGTCAATTTGTCGACATTAAGTACCTGCCAGCCCGGCGTGCGCGCGAGCCGCCGGCAAAGGGCGGAACCAATGAAGCCGGCTCCTCCCGTCACGACTGCCCGCATGATGCTCTCCCAGACTGGCCCGGAACTTCGGAGATACGGGCGGGATGGTCAACAAGAGGCTGGTGCATGGACAATCGGACCGCCGACCGCCAGCAGACCAGACATTACCCCGCACAGGCACGCTGCTTCAACCGCGCTCATGCTCCACCATCAAGCAAGTTCAAGAGATAGGCGCCGTACCCGCTCTTGATCATCGGCTTGGCCAGTACTCGCAGCTGTTCCGCATCGATGAAGCCCTGCCGCCAGGCAATCTCTTCCGGCGCGCAAATCTTGAGCCCTTGTCGCCGTTCGATCGACGCAACGTATTCGCTGGCCTCGAGCAGGCTGTCGAACGTGCCTCCATCGAGCCACATGTGCCCGCGCCCGAGCCGCACCACGTTGAGGGCGCCGGCATCGAGATACGTGCGGTTTAGATCGGTGATCTCCAGCTCCCCACGCGGAGATGGCCTCACGAGCCGCGCATACTCGCAGACACGATGATCGTAGAAGTATAGCCCCGTGACCGACCAGTTGGATTTCGGAAGCTTCGGCTTTTCCTCGAGGCTTGTTGCCCGCCCGTTGGCGTCAAAGCCAATGACGCCATAACGCTCCGGATTGGTGACCTGGAAAGCGAACACTGTAGCCCCGTCAACTCGCGCACGCGCTTCATTGAGATGGCCGCTGAGCCCCTCGCCATGGAAGATGTTGTCGCCCAGCACTAGCGCGCAAGCCTCGCCGGCGACGAACTCCTCGCCAATGATGAAGGCTTGCGCCAGTCCAGCCGGCGAAGGCTGCTCGGAAAACTGCAGCCGCAGCCCCCACTGCGACCCATTGCCAAGCAGTTTGTGGAACGCCGCTTTGTCTTCCGGCGTGGTGATCACGAGAATGTCGCGAATGCCCGCCAACATCAGGGTCGCAAGCGGATAGTAGACCAGCGGCTTGTCGTAGACCGGCAGCAACTGCTTTGACGTTGCAATCGTCAGCGGCCACAACCTAGACCCCGTTCCTCCAGCAAGGAGAATGCCCTTGGTAACTGAACCCTGCACAGGCCATCCTCGGCAACGCTATACGATCACCGAGCACTACGCGGATGCCCCAACCCACGCAACGGCAGGGTTATCTTGGAGCGTACAGAAACCGTGTGCAAGACCGGGGGGCATGTAGACCTGCACGAGGTTGTCCGCCGTCAGCTCGACCGCGACATTGGCGTTACGGGTCGGCGAGCCCTCCCGCAGATCGACGCACACGTCTATCGCCGCCCCACGGATAACGCGCACCAGTTTGGCCTGGGCGAAGGGCGGTCGCTGGAAATGCAGTCCCCGCACCGTTCCCTTGCGCAGCG